>DATIIA010000001.1:0-5020 GCA_035480115.1 Candidatus Anderseniibacteriota bacterium
AGAAAGCTGGTCTGCAAGTTTTTGCGCGTCATCTAATAATCCGGATGCCTGTGTGCGATTATCATAAATAAGTGCAGTGTTTGCAGCATCTACTTTCGTACGTGCTAAGTGAAGTTGTTCGCTCGCAGCTTGAATTGCTTGGTCGGATGCTTGCTTGTGGCGAAGCAATGCAATGCTTACTCCAAGAACAATAAGTAACACAAGCGCAATTGCAGCAAATAATTTGCTTGATTTTGGAAGCCTTGTAATAGTTTGTGCTGTTGATTTGAATGAAAGTTTCGGAACGGTTAATGTATGGACTTTCTTAGTAGCTTTTTGGGATACTTCTCCAATTGCTCGTCCGCCTTTTTTCGAACCCTTTTTCAAAAATGGCCAAACCCATTGTTTGCATATATTCCAAAAAGCTTTTATTCCAGTGCCTAGTAAAAAAATAATCTGTTGAGGTAATGTTTTTTTAATCAATAGCGGCGTTCGTGGTTGCAGGCTTGGAGCTTCTTGATCTACCGGCTGCGCAGATCGTCGAGAGGGTATTTCTTGCTTCGGCGTTGCAATATATTGAGGAAGAAGCGTTACGACCGTTACGGATAACGGAACAGTATGTTCTTGGTCTAAGTATAGTTGTTCCAGTCGAGAAGCAATCGTCGAAGCGGAATGCTCGAGAGAAAATCGCCCGACATCCACTGATCTGAATACAGAATCAAACGTTGAGGATGTAAAGAAAAGAGAATCACGGGTCATAACTGTTCCGCTTGCAACTTGAGAAAATGTCTTGAGCGGATCAGTAATAGGGAAATGAGAAAGCCCTTGTGAAATATTTGTAATAACAGATCTTCGCGCTAAGAATACTGCCCCTGCTCCCGCGACGCTTACATGGAGCTGGGATCCCGCAAGCACTCCAACTGCAACATGGAAATGGCCCATCCAATCGCGTACACCGTTTTCTGCAGTGTCGTGCAAGATAAGATTGGCTTGATGCAATGCCATTTCAAAACTTGTTGCTGAAGAGCGCGAAGGGTCTCGGTAATATTCTTTTTGAATTGCAGTAATAATGGAATCGAGAAGTGGTTTTCCGACACCGCCGCGATCTTCCGTTTCTCCGGCAGCAAATAAGAAACCAAGGCGTGTTTCTTCGCTTGTCGGTTCAAAGAGATATGTTTCGCATACCATCGAACTATCAGTACATAAAACCAATTCTTCTGCGGAAGGCTGAATTGCTTCTTGTTCCATACAACTGAAAGTATAGCATCATTGGTTGCATATTGCAGGGGGCGCGCGTACACTTTATTCTAATAATATGGCCATAAAAACATTCCCCCTGGAAAAGATTTTCGGTTCTCGAACACGAGTTAAAATTATTACTCTCTTTACCACAGGAGTGAAGCGACCTTACTTTGTGCGTGAAATCACTCGTACTGTCAATGAACGGTTAAACGCTGTTCGAAGAGAGCTTCAGATTCTCGAAAAAATCGGCATGCTTGCCACGTATGAAGATAAACGCAGGAAGTATTACATGGTAAGCGAGACATTTCCTCTATATGAAGAGCTGGCGTCTATTATGAAGAAGGCAGGCCCAACAGGAGTAGAAGACACTTTGTTTAAGAATATCGACAGAGTAGGAGAAGTATTTTATGCGTGCTTAAGTGGATACTTTACCGGAAATCCAGGATCGCCGACTGACCTATTTATTATTGGAAATATCGATGAGAAGAAATTAGAACAATTTGCAAAAGGTATTGAATCACAAATTGATCGAGAAATCAGCTATACGCCGATGACGCTGAATGAATACGAATACCGAATTAATTTCAACGACATGTTTTTGCGCCAAATTTTTAATGGCCCGCACAAAGAGCTTTTGAACATACTGCCTCCAGACTTGCGCCCTGATGAAGCAATGAATAAGAAATCGAGAAATATTATCCGGAACGTTGCCTAGTCTCTGATTTTGCGCCGTATGGCCGCACACCGTGAAAAAACTCCAAGGCTCCTTACGATAACTCGAGTCCTCTTTGCGCTCTATTTTATTTACTATATTCTTGATTGGCATTTTGGCTGGCTTCTCGGTTCCCGATTAAGCATCATCTGGCTTGGATATTTAGTATTAATCTACGCAATTTCAGAACGCATATATGCCTCATTTAAAAAGCGGGGAGTTGATCTGGTATATGCGTTTCCAATTTTATTTATTGCAAGCCAACTGGATTTTGCATCGATTATTTTGCGCAGCCAAGAAAACATACCAATCATTAATCGGTTTGAACATTTTTCGATGTATATATTGCTTTCATACGTTGTATCCCAATTTTTTCTTCGGTACTTACCGCAAAAAGTGTGGAATGATCATCCGTACTACACGGCCATTCTTATTTTATCCGTCACGCAATGCCTAGGCGTTATTAATGAAATTTTAGAACTCTATATGGATACAAATTTTCATACCAATGCAATCGGCCCGCGGTTTGATACGAATTTAGACTTATTAATGAATATGCTCGGCGCAGGGCTATTCTTATGTATCCGCCTCATTCTTCACGAAGCAAATAAATCTAATATCCTGAAGGTGGAGTTTTAGGGTTGACAAAATAGTAAAATAGGAGTATATTAAAGAGAGTCAGTCTTTCCTGTTCATTTTGCCTTCAAAACCCTAAAAGGAGCTTAAAATGCCTATGCCAGCCCCGACTTTCTCGGAAGATCCAATTGGCGCCTTGAGAGCGTTTGTTCACATTCGATCCTCCTGTGGGATCGAAGGGGATCTCGTGATCTCGAGCGAAAAAGTGCGATTTATAGCGTTGAGTTGTATCTTTTCAATGGTCTTCGGATCATTCGTTCTTCTTTGCCTTATTGGGATCTCGCGATCTCAAAAGGGAAAACAGCATAAGACAATGCTCATCTGCTTGATCGCGCTCACTGCGTTTGCGGTTGTCATCGCAGCAGCCGGATGCGCGATGGTGGGGACTGCAACCCCGCTCGTCATGCCCGCATGAAAACAGGGGATCCAATTACACAGCCTAAGAGAGATTTATTCTCCTTAGGCTGTGTAATTTTTTCTTGACATAATCGATAGTCTCATTAATACTTCTCACCAGCGGACCTCTGCTCACGATAAAGAGGTATTCCACCTCATGTGTCCAGGGAAAAGCCTAAGAATGCAGCGTTTCTTCCAGACAGGTGACGAGCAAGCATCTCAAAAATCTGGGCAAACGTCTCCTAAGCTGTGTTCTAGTTCTTGCCAATACAATGCGCGCAGACTCTCTAGGTTCACTAGGGAGTCATTTTTTTATGGAAGAAAGCGTTAAAGAATAACTTGGGATGATTCATAGACTAGATGGTGATTGAACGCACCATTGACACCACCTCTCCTTTTCTCTACAGTAGCATTGTTCTTTTACAACACCTCGTTACCGACGTATATCCCTCAGACTAAAGGAGTTATCTATGAAAGAAGATAAACCACGTCCCATTCACCCAGTACTTTCCATACTGCATCTGTTGCTCATTGTGGGAACGCTATTTGTGTGGCTCGCTGCTATCAATGATCCTCGTGGCCTGAAAGGTCCCTATGGAATTGTGGCTGTTATTTGCCTTGCCCTGATCATCATTTCCAATTACGTGTTATTTTTTAACAACAGAGAATAACTCAATACCTCACCTCTTTTTGACTGAAAGGATCTTCGATCATGTTCGGACAAGGGATGCGATTTCAACCCCCTCCAAAAGGGTGTGACGTTAAAGGAGATGGATGGTTGATTCTGTTCGTTCTATCCTTTCCTTTCATCATTGTAGTTGTGGTAGCGATACTTAGTTGTTTGAAGTAAATGCTTCCTACTGACAACGTTTTTAACTCAAGCCTTACGTAGAAAATCTTTCTGCTTGAGGCTTTTTCTTTTACCCAACCACCAACCCCATTTTCACCATCGTTTGCGCATATAGGAAGACTAAGAATATAGTTACTCCCAGGGCAATACAGATTGTTCTTTCCCATACCAGGAGTTCATAATATGCGTCGGTCAATGAAAACAGCTTTGCGATACTATAAAAACGAATTGCGAAAGCATCTTGCCTGGTGCACTGAAACCAAATCCTTTCTAGATGATATTGGAGTTCAGGTAATGTTCCTCCCTCAAGAGAAAATAGATGTATTATACTCACGGCAATTACGTCTTGAAGGAATGAGGCAGGTGCTTGGAATAACTGGAGATGATTACAAGCGAATCTGCGCAGAGCTTGGTTTTCCACACGATCAGGCTAATGCAGCCTACACAGTGAAACTCAAACAAAATTAACCAATAATACCCTCATGGTTTCGCCCAGAGGTTTTCTTTTAACTAAAAACCAAACTAAGGTAGTTAAATGAAAAACCGAACCACATTGAGTTCGGCTCCTTAAAAGATGTCTTCTTTTCCTTATGATGGATCATTCCGAGTATGAATGACAACGTCCTTTTCGTAATCTGATCCAAGTATCTTCTCTAGTTTCAAATGCAGTTCTTCAAATGATTCAGCTTCGCAAATGAGGTTACCGTCCATTGCTCCAAAAGCGGCATATGGGCTGGTAAGCGTTTCAAAGATTGTTAATCTTTTTGCTGCAAGCTGCGCACTTTGATTAGGACTCCATTCTTCTGAATGAACTATGTGTTCGTCGACGTAATCTTCGTTGGTTTTTTCAGTCATAATGTAGCCTTTCTTTTGTATTGGCCTGGTTTGTTCGCGAATTGTGAACGAACTAATTTTATTGTAGCACCAAAGTCAAGCTTACTATCTCTATTCTATTCACCTCTAAAAGAACTTCGTCAAATCATCATAACATATCAGATTTTGCCTAAAAGAATTGTCGTATTGTAATTTTTTCCGCTACTCTTATATTGTATTAATCATTTACTAGTTACATATGGGTGAAGGCATACGCTTCGAACAATTTTCCCAGTCAAAACCAGAAGCGGAACCTTCGCTAAGTGAGATGCGCGAAAAATTGCGCGATCCAAACTTTCTCCCTGATCATAAATACATTCAAGAAGCATTTC
>DATIIA010000002.1:0-3319 GCA_035480115.1 Candidatus Anderseniibacteriota bacterium
GGCGCTTCAATACGAATCGGATGAGCTGCTAGCGCAAGCGCTAAATCGTTTTGCAGCGCAGTAATGCGCGCTAACTTTACCCCTTCTTCCGGCCGCAATGTGTATTGCGCAACGGTAGGGCCAACACTTACTTTACCCATCGTAACTGCAATACCAAATTTTTCGAGCGTAGATTGAATAAGTTTTTTATTCGCTTCCACGTCTCCGCTGTCGGGTTTACTAATCGATGAATGTAAAATATCAAGCGAGGGCGCGACATATGCCTTATTCGCTGCTTTGCGTTGCGCTTGCATCCGTTCTTTTTGTTCTTGTTCTTGCTTGCGCTGCTCTTCTTCGAGCTTCAGCTGGTTCGGATCTGTACTGGGCGCCGATGCAATTCTTCTGCTTACTCGAAATAGCGGCAATGCAGCTGGAGCAGCATCTTCTGTTTCTCCTGTATCATCCTGTGCATCTTCGTCAGATCCGCCTTTCGGCAAGAATCCCATCATCCAATCTTTTACATCTTTTGGAGAAATGTTGAATGTAAGAAATATTCCAACAATTAAAGCGCCCGTAAAAATAATTCCTGATGCAATAGAAGAAAATGCTTTGCTTAATGGAAACACTAACAAGAAACCGATAATGCCTCCGCCTCGTCCTTCAAGCGCTGCCTGGTACGCATCTTCAACTGGAATACCAACAATATGAAATGTCCCAAGCAATCCAATGGCTAATAAAATAATTCCAACAATACGAGTGCGCGGGAATAAATCTTCTCGAGGACGAATCAACAACACGCCTATTGCAATTAATATAAATGGAACCAAGTACCCTAGTATGCCGAATAAATCCCGCATGCCGGATAAAATAATACTTCCTGAAGGACCTGCTGCAGAAAAAAAACTTAATATAGCAATACAAGAAAATAGTATAAGTAAAATACCAATAACCGCCCGCTTTGTTTCCGGCCGAAGCCAAGAAGAAGACTTTTTTCGCGAAGACGCAAAAGGATTTAGGCGCATACCGAGTATTGTAGCGTATTTTAGGGCGCGGGGCGACTAACCTCCCCTAACCCCTCCTTCGTAAGGAGGGGAATATGACGTCGTTCTCTCCCCCTTACGAAGGGGGAGTTGGAGGGGGTTATGTAACCTGCAAATTAAAAAGCCCGGGGAGAGAAAACTCTCCACGCGGGCAAACGTACCGTACTACATCACAGCCTGAAGCGCTGCACGGAGCTGCATCAGTCGCACCAACTGCTTTTTCTGATCGATAAGCCCTTCTTCGCGCGTAACAGGGCAATCGAAATCCTCAGCCGAAGGCGCATACCCTTCAGGAAATTTCATAGCAAGTTCATCCTCAAGCTCGTTTATGAGAAAATCGTACCAGCTCAGAACAGGAACATAATTATCTTGCTTAAAGGCTTCAAGGTATGCGGAGATATTGTCTGATTCAACAACAGATTGATCGTTTTTTTCTTCACGCACTTCCGGAAATTTTTTATCGAACCAATCAGAAGCTTCTTTGCAGTATTCCAAATCTTCTAACACATCAGACAAGGGGGGGATATACATCTTACAAATCTCCAGTTTAGGTTTTTCAACGAACTCTCAAATCAAATCACTAACCAATAATTATACATCTAAAAATATGGATATGTCAAGTTATTATATTTCCCCTATACAGCGAAAAAGCCGCCTCCGCCAAGTGGCGGACAGCGGCTTAATCTGGATTCCCGCCTTCGCGGGAATGACACAGTTTTACTTATTTCCTTCTACGGGTTCCGCAGAAGCGACAACTTCTTCAACAACTGGCGCAACTACCGGAGCGTATTGATTAAATGGTTTGCGGTATCCCATACCTGCTGGGATTAATCGACCGATAATCACGTTTTCTTTAAGGCCCATTAAGTGATCTTCTCGACCAGCAACTGCCGCATCGATTAACACACGAGCAGTTTCCATGAACGATGCTGCGGCTAAGAAGCTTTCTGTCGAAAGTGATACTTTCGTAATTCCGAGCAAGAGACGATCTCCTGATGCAGAGCGTTTTCCTTCAGATTCTGCTTGCTTATTTGCTGCTGCAAGCTCTGCCCATTCTACAACACGGCCAGGCAAGAGGGACGTATCTCCAGAATCCTGAATTCGGATACGAGACAACATTTGACGAACAATAATTTCCAAGTGCTTATCGTTAATCGTTTCCCCCTGAATTGCATACACTTGCTGTACTTCTTTTAAGATGTATCGCTGCACTGCGCGTACGCCGGCTGCATCGTACAAGCTCTGCACATTCATGTGACCGTCTGTCAATTGCTGCCCTGCGATGACAACATCGCCGGATTTTACATTCAATGTAACGTTGAGCGGCACGGTATAATCTTTTCCTTCCTTCTTTCCTTGGACAGAGATCATGACTTCATCGTTATTCTTTTTTACCGTCACTTCTCCATCAATTTCGGACATAATCGCTTCACCCTTTGGAATACGAGCTTCAAATAATTCTTCTACACGAGGCAGACCTTGAGTGATGTCATCTCCAGAAGCACCTCCGCTATGGAATGTTCTCATCGTAAGCTGCGTTCCAGGTTCTCCGATTGCCTGAGCTGCAATAACTCCGACTGCTTCTCCAATTGCAACGATTCTATTTTTTCCAAGATCCCATCCGTAACACACTTGGCATACGCCTCGCGGAGCAGTACAAGAAACAACGGATCGAATAGTGATTTCAGAAATATCCATCTTATCGATTGCAGCGACTTTTTCCAAATCTAGTAATTCGCCTTTCTTCATAACAACTTTGCCAGTAGCTGGATCTTTCACGTCGTCAGCTAGGAATCTACCGAGTGAACGCTTTCCTAATGTTGTTCCAACTTCTTCGCTATCTGCCTTCGTCATGAGTGCGCCTTCCGTATCCTTGCAATCGTCGAAATGAACTACTACGTCTTGTGCAACGTTTACCAATCGGCGAGTTAAGTATCCTGCAGTTGCAGTTCGAAGTGCCGTGTCGGCCATACCTTTACGAGTTCCGTGCGTTGAAAGGAAGTATTCCAATGCATTGAATCCATCTTTGAAGCTGCTCTTAATTGGAAGCTCAACGGCCTTACCAGTTGGACCTGCAACCGTACCTTTCATACCAACCATCTGCAATGTCTGGCCCCACGAACCTCTTGCTCCGGAATTTACCATCGTAAATACGCTTCCGTTTGGATCAAATGCATTCTTTGCAGCAGAGGCCATTTCTTCACGAACCTGTTCCCACACACTTACTACCATTCGGTACCGCTCATCTTCCGTTAATAATCCATCATCGAATTGAGAACGAATTTCTGTAACCTTTACTT
>DATIIA010000003.1:0-1704 GCA_035480115.1 Candidatus Anderseniibacteriota bacterium
GTGCGAGGAAGAGAACAGATTTATTTTTTGAGCTCTGCATACAAAGCATATAATTGCTTAGTTGATTCTTCTTGAGAATACTGCGTTTGTACTAGGTTACTTGCAAAGTCTGTAAGGTGTTGTTTAAGATGTGGAATTTGAATCAGTGAAATAATACTTTGAACCAACTCTTTTTTATTCGAGAATAGTAATCCTGCTTTATTTTGAGGTACTACATACGGAATTGCACTTCCGTTTCGAGCTACAATTGGTAATCCAGATGCCATTGCTTCCGCCAGAACAATGCCAAACGCTTCATAATTAGACGCGTGAACAAATACGTCCGCATGCTGCATAGCCGCAATAATCTCATCATCTGTCGCCCTGCCCCAGAAATATACCGAGGAGGCAACACCAAGTTTTTTTGCAATTGAGATAAGCTCTTGTTTATATCCAAAATCTTCTCCAATAATCACAAGCCGAATATCTGGAATCCTCTTTTGAATATCCGGTAAGGCGCGGATAGTATCTTGTAAGCCTTTTGATTTTGCAATCCTGGAGACAGAAAGCAAGATTGTCCCAGAAACATTTTTTTCTATAAACGGATTTTTTCTTTTTTCTGCAAAGCGCTCGATATCTACGCCCGGAGGTATCACAGCGAATCGCTTTACAGCATACCCTGCGCCTTGAATTAACTTTTTCTCGTATTCAGAGATAACTACTATTACATCAGCAGCTGCAAACGTATTTCGGCCGATCAATTTTTCATATAATTTCCATATAGCTTTTTTTCGAATACTATTTTTGTAATAAATTGGATGAAAGATAAATGGGATGTGATGTTTTTTCGCGTATCGAGCAGTAACATCAGCAGGCTGATACCAATACCCATATGAATGAAGGATATCCGGTTGGTGATGCCCAATATAGTACGAAAGAGCTTGCAGTCGAGGATATGAAATGTATGGCGTTTTAGAAACAAATAAACGCTGGAGATAAATTGGATCATGTATCAGTAGTTTAGGCTCAAGATAAGAAATGGGGCCATGAGTACGCATCGCTGAGGATAGTACTCGAACATCAAAACCTTTTTGAACGTTCCGCGTCCCTGTCACTAATTGCTCAATATATTTTTCTGCTCCACCGGAAGCCGGGGGATATCGCAGCGCAGTATGCACTATTCTCATAATGATAAATATTTTTTACCCATTTCGTACTCGTAATAACCTGAAAGCGTGCACCAGACTAAGCCCTGCCAACTATCTAAAAATCCTTTTCTGTAGAAAAATAGTTTTATAAATTGCTTGGACGCTAGATAGTATGGCAAAAATATGTTTTTTGTAACGTGCATCCCTGAACGATGTGTGCCTGTTTTTTGCATCTCAGCAGCATCCAGTGACGTATATCGATGCATCTTTACAAGGTACGCAGATATAGATGTATATGACTTGTGAACAATAGGCTGTGTAATTTCTCCTGACGTAGTATCTTTATATTTTGATGCATGTTTTATATCAGCATATATCATGCGCTCATGAACGTTTGCATTACTCCAATATGCTTTTTGCTTTTGAATTAATCTAGGATTATGTCCGGCAAGATGCGTCATTCTTTTGCCAAGAAAAATGTCTTCTATCGTTACCCAGTATACTGGATAAGCGCCTTCTCGAATGACAATATCAAGAGCACGCTCAAGTTCTGGTGAAATACGTTCATCGGCATCAA
>DATIIA010000004.1:0-10481 GCA_035480115.1 Candidatus Anderseniibacteriota bacterium
GAAAACGCTCATGTGGCAGCTAGACGAACTGTATAAAAAATATGGCGTGTTTACAGAAACCCTCACAAACATTCAATATCCAGGCGCAGAAGGGTTCGCCACTATGCAGCGTATTATGAAATCGCTTCGAGAAAATCCTCCCAAAGAAATTGCTGGTATTCCTATTGTGAATACTATTGATCGAGAAAAGTTTGAAGGCACAGAAAAGGGGAATGTTTTGATATTTGAGCTTTCAGATGACCACCATAACCGATTGACTATTCGACCATCAGGAACGGAACCGAAAATAAAAATCTATACGCAATTACGTGCAGTAGTGGGTACAACTTTACAAGAAACAAAACAATCAGAACTTGCACGAGCAAGCATGCTTTCAGAAGCGTTTCGGAAATTGGTGCAGTAGCTTTTCCCCTCTCCTTAATAAGGAGAGGGTTAGGGTGAGGTGAAATCAGTGACGTACCGCTACGCACCTCATCCCCTCCTTCTCCTTAGTAAGGAGAAGGAACAACTTATTTCTTCACATCGTGGCCGCCGAATTGATTGCGGAGAGCTGAAAGAATTTGCCCAGTATAACTTGGCGAATCTTCAGACTGTAATCGAAATTCAAGTGCTCCTTGTATAATCGGTACTGGGATTCCAAGTTCTTGTGCCGCATCAACTGTCCATTTACCTTCTCCGCTTTGCGCAACGGAACCTGAAATATGTTGTAGATCCGCTCCATACTGACGATACGCTTCTTTTAACCAATGAATAAGCCTCGACTCAATGACGCTTCCTGCGTTGTAAATGTGAGCGATTTTTTCGAGATCAAGTTCCCCTCTCCACTCTTTCAACACTGCAAACCCTTCCGCAATTGCCTGCATCATTCCATATTCAATCCCGTTATGAACCATCTTCACAAAGTGTCCTGCACCCGATTCCCCCATATACTCATAGCCGCCTGCAATGGAAAGGTCTGAAAATAATCCTACTAATTCTTTATATGCCGACTTTTCTCCACCGATCATTAAGCATGCACCTTTGCGCGCTCCGCTTGGGCCTCCGCTAACACCAACATCTAGATACTGTACGCCAAGTTTTTTCAGTTCTTCGCCTCTTCGAATAGAGTCCTTGTAGAACGAATTACCACCATCAATAACGATATCTCCTTCACGCAGATTTGGCGCTAATTCTTTCAACACATCATCAACTACAGGATGCGGAACCATAAGCCAGATAATCTTTTTGTCATTCCCGCGAAGGCGGGAATCTACGTCCTCGCCTGGATCCCCGATCAGGTCGGGGATGACGCTCACTACTTTCGCGCCGATATCGCCCACTTTCTTTCGCGCATCTTCATTCGGATCATATGCCGTTACATCCCATTCATAATCCAATAAGCGCTCCACCATATTCGATCCCATTTTTCCAAGGCCAATATAGATAATTTCTTTTGTTGGAATATTTTTTTTAGCCTCGCGTGCAATAATCGCATCAGCGTCGGATTTTTTCGGGTACGTAATAAGAGGAATACTATCCGCTTCCCATGCAGCAATAATAGGATCGATAAATCTCCAGCTCGCAGTAATTTCTCCAGTAGAAACAAATGATGTTTGATTCCCCTCAATTGCATCTAAGAGCAATTTCGCATAGGCATCCAGAAATTCACTTCCGGAAAATGCATGTTCGTAATCAAAGGAAAACGCCTTTTCTTCTACTACCATATCCGCCCCGGGCTTCTTCGCCCAAAATGAAGTTGTAATACTTTCATGCGGCTGCACTTGATATTTGAGAATATTTGTAACGTGCTTACCCAATTCAGGAGGGCACAAACAAGGAGTGTGGTGGCGAAAATTAACAACAACTTCTACCTTCGAGTCATGCATAGCTTTTCCGCTTCGAAGAATAATAGGCACTCCCCGCCATTGCGGAAGATTAAGCCGTGCTTCTACTTGAAAATATGTTTCTGTTTGAGAATCTTGCGCAACTCCATTCTCTTGGCGATATCCCTCATATTGCCCGCGCATTGTATACCGGACAATATCTTGAGCATCCATTGTTTCTAGTGACTCCAATACTGCTGTTCGCGCATTGAGGATAGAGTCTGCATCAAATGCTCCTGGGTTTTGCATGGTAAAGAGAGCGAGTAATTGGAGCATATGATTTTGCCCTACATCTCGGAGCGCACCCACTCCATCATAAAAAGCTCCTCGTCCTTCAACATCCAAAGCTTCATATAGATTAATATGAATACTTTCAATCGATCGCGCATTCCACGCGGGCTCTAAGAACACATTTGAAAAACGAAATGCTAAAATATTTTGCACCGTATCTTTTCCTAAATAATGATCAATCCTATATACCTGCTCTTCTTTGAATAATCTCCCGAGCAATTCATCTAGCGCTTGAGCAGTTGCCAAATCTTTTCCAAATGGCTTTTCAACTATTACTCTTGTCCACCCTTCATCACCTCCGCATGGAATAGTAAGGCCGGAAGCAGCTAATTGCTGTAAAATTTGTTCATAGTATTCCGGAGGAACAGCTAAGTGAAATAGTTTATTCGCACACGTATGCCAGTCCCCATCTTGTTTTCCTAACAACTTTGCAAGAGCTTCATATCCATCTTTTTCTGTAAAATTTCCTGCACAGTAGGAAATCATGGCGACGAATTCGTCGACACCCGCCGAACTGGCGGGTTCGTCTTCCAAAATAATAGTTTTCACATACGAACGGAAATCCTCATTCGAAAGCGGTCGACGCGCAAATCCGATGATATGCATCATTTCCGGAAGTTGCCCGTCGCTATACAGCTTAAAGAGTGCAGGAATCAGCTTCCGACGCGTTAAATCGCCAGTTGCGCCAAAAATAGTCAATATTGTTGGAAGAGTGGAAATATTTTGCATACAGGCATTGTACACCGGATTAAGGACAAAAAAAGGCGTGGTACGCGTATATGCGCACCACGGCCTGATCAATTAATGCTTTTTCTTTTTTAGGTCAGAGACCTTGCCAACTTTTACGCCGTTTCGATAAATAGTATCACCAATGGTATTAATCCTGTCATTTCTATAGTTAAGCCCTCCTTGCGGTGCCCGCCGGACCGTATGCCCATCGACGACATCCCCTGGCTGCTTATACGATAATCCTGCATGGATCCTCGCGACTTCTTGCTGATTCTCATCGAACTCTCTCATGTTAATCTCCATTAAACTGGACAAGGAACTTCCGACCCCAAAACCAAAATACTACTTAGTATACTTATTGTCCAATTATGATATTTTATTTAATCTCACGCGGATTGATCCCCGCAGAAAGTAAAATGCTGCGCAAAGTTCCAATCGGTAAATCGCGATTATGTCGCGGAACTACGGCCCGTCTTTTTGAATTTGGATGATACAAAATTAAATGACTGCCAGTTTGCCTGTCGATCACAAATCCTTCTTGATAAAGAATTTTCAATAACTTTTTCGAAGTAAGTCTGGGGATTTTAGGCACGCAATGGAATATCGATCGAGGTTAACAAGGCATCTGTATCAGCAACTACGGACTCGCCATGGTCTGCCATGCTCTCAAGATAGGCCCCAATAGCATCTCCGGCCATCTCTCGAGCTTCCGCAACCGTTTTTCCATACGTCACACAACCGGGCAAAGCCGGGACAATAACCGTATATCCCCCCTCTGTTTCCGGCCGAAGATAAATATTAAAATGATGAGCCTGTGAGTTCATACCGGCAGTCTAGCGCTACAAAGACAATTAAACAAGATAATTATCTTATTTCGTACGTAATGCTTACAGACGCCGTCGTTTCTTGAGTGCCTACAGGAACGTTAGGAGCTGTTGGTGCTCCGCCTCCTAGACCAAATTTAGCATCAGCGGCATAAGGCATAGGAAGATTTGGCGAAGAATCAACGGAATACGTTTTGACCTTTCCTAATCGAACATGCAACTCCGATGCAATCGCTTGGGCTTTCTTATTTGCATTCCTAATTGCATCTTGTTCAGCAGATAATTGTGCAGAAGATTGATCGTCGCTGGTAAATGAAACGCTACCAATCTGATTTGCTCCTGCAGCAGTTGCTTTTGAAATAATATCTCCTGCGGTATCAGTTTTTCGAATTGTTACATCAACTTGCTGATTCGCATCAAATCCTCTTGGAACTTGCGTACCGTTGTTATAATCAAATGCAGGATTTACAGAAAGACTTTGCGTTGTAATATCACCATCGGCAATTCCAGCAGCTTTAATAGCAGCAAGTACTGCATTCATTTTTTTCGCCATCATGTCCGTTGCCTGGGATGCGGATGGTTGGCCAGAAATTACTACTCCAAATGAAACGTGTGCAATATTTGGCGTTTGTTTTGAAGTTCCCGTTCCTTGCACCGTAATGACTCGATCAGCATTACGCACTGGATCCGAAACAACATACTGCCCCACTATAAAACTTCCTCCTATAATAAGCGCTCCTACATAAAGGGTTGTGTGATTCATGTACAGTATTGTATCACTTTTTCTGACAATCCTTGCAAATACCCTCCAGTTCAATAGAATGATATTTCGTAATAAAACCTGTTTTTTTGCGGATTTTTTCGTCATCATAATTCACATCAGAATCTTCTAAATCCTGTACTTTGCCACATACCTGGCACGTAATATGGTGATGGTGCGGCATTCCAGCCCATTCATACCTACTTCCGCGTTCGCGCCAATCAATTGGATGAATTTTTTCTTCTTGTACCAAACGTATCACAATTCGAAATACCGTAGAATAGGCAGTTTTCGGATACTTTTTTTGCACTTCGCTAAACAATTCACGAATAGAAATAGGTTCGGAAGTTAGAGAAAAAAGCCGCTCAATATATGCTCGGGTTTTCGTATTCCTGCTTTTGCTTTTTTGATTCATGCGAGCAGTATAGCAGTATTCCTCGCTATTGCAAGTTAATTGCAATAAAAAGAAATGTCTTTGATACTATATTCATGAATAGAAAAATCGTAATACTACTTAGCATTGTCGGGCTTTTAGGTATTGGAACGTTATTATTTTTGAATCCTTTAACACCAAAACAACAATATTTCCCTCAAAAATTGCATATTGTTGCCAGTTTTTATCCGATGGCATATTTCGCTAGCCAAATTGCTGGCGATACAGCGGATATTACAAATATAACGCCAGCTGGAGCGGAGCCGCACGATTACGAACCATCCACACAAGATATTGCGAAAATGGAACAAGCCAATCTTATTATCTTGAATGGAGCAGTAGAACCCTGGGGAGATAAAATTAAAACGAATCTAGAAAATAGCTCTGTTCGTATTATTACTGCCGGAGAAGGACTTACTACAAACGGCGACCCTCATGTGTGGCTAGATCCGATACTTGCAAAACAAGAAGTACAAAGAATTTCAGATGCGATTATATCAATTAACCCAAGCAATTCTGCATTCTATACAGCTAATACAACTACATTACTGCAAAAACTTGACCAACTTGATGCGCAATACAAAACAGGGCTAGC
Organism: Candidatus Anderseniibacteriota bacterium; assembly: GCA_035480115.1. Classification (GTDB taxonomy): domain Bacteria; phylum Patescibacteriota; class Andersenbacteria; order UBA10190; family UBA10190; genus HO2-45-11b. The sequence continues at coordinate 5,495 of DATIIA010000004.1, forward strand.
CAACTGTTCGATTAAAGACATCGTTACATCCCACGTTGCATTTGGATACTTGGCGCAGCAATATGGATTAAATCAAATCGGAATATCAGGACTATCGCCCGACGAAGAGCCGTCTGCACAATCACTCATAGATACTGCGAGGTTTGTACGAGATCATAATGTGAAATATATATTCTTTGAAAGCCTTGTAAGTCCGAAGCTGTCGCAGACAATTGCAAACGAAACACATGCGCAAACGCTTGAACTAAACCCTCTTGAAGGATTAACAGCAGATGAGGTACAACAAGGGAAGGATTATTTCTCCGTTATGCAGTCTAATCTGCATAACCTTCAAACAGCCCTTGTATGCACAACGTAGATCATAAAGAAAATATTATCGAGTGTAAGGATGTGTGCTTCTCATATGGCTCAACCTCGATTCTTCATAACGTCGATATTGCAGTGCACCGGGGGGATTATTTAGGAATCGTTGGCCCGAATGGCGGAGGAAAAACAACATTACTCAAGGTTATGCTCGGATTATTACAGCCGCAATGCGGCAGCATTAAATTATTCGGCACGGATATACACGCATTTAAAGATTGGTACAAAATTGGATATGTCCCGCAAAAGGCTACCAGTTTTGATAGCAACTTCCCTGCGACCGTATTTGAAGTGGTATTAATGGGAACATTCGGCAAACGCGGCATATTGCATTCAACAACGAAAGAAGATAAACAAGCAGTATACGAAGCTTTAAAAAAAGTTGAAATGGATCAGTACTCAAACCGACTTATCGGCGACCTTTCTACTGGCCAGCAACAGCGCGTATTTATTGCACGAGCATTAGTGAGCAACCCTGAAGTACTCTTTCTTGATGAGCCAACAACGGGCGTGGATGAATCTGCTCAAAAAGAATTTTATGCATTGCTCCGAACGCTTAATAGAACATACGATGTAACGCTCGTATTTATTTCCCATGACCAAACTGCTCTGAAGGCAGAAGCTACGGAAATAGCCACGGTAAACCGAACACTTACGTATGAAATAAATAAGCCGTATGCTTGAATTATTACAGTACGGATTTGTTGTGCGGGGGCTATTGGCAGGAATCATTATTGCCATCATTGCTCCTTTTATTGGAATATTTCTTGTTCTACGTAGATACTCCCTTATTGCAGATACACTGTCGCATGTTTCGTTTGCAGGAATTGCTATCGGATTTCTTTTTGGTATTAACCCAATTGTTACTGCAATTATTGCATCAGTTCTCTCTTCTGTTGCTATCGAACGATTAAGGCTCAGTAAAAAAATATACGGGGAATCCGCCCTTTCCATTTTTCTATCTGGGAGCCTAGCAATTGCAATCGTACTTATTAGTTTGTACCACGGCTTTAACACCAACCTTACAAATTATTTATTCGGAAGCATCGTCACCGTTCAGCAATCCGATCTCGCTCTTATTTTTCTCATGAGCATTATTGTTATTGCTCTTCTTGCAGGGTTTTATAAAGAGCTTATATACATATCATTTGATGAAGATGCTGCTACCGTAAGCGGTATTCCAGTACGCCTCATCAACGTTATTCTTATCGTATTAGCTGCACTTGTTGTTGCGCTATCAATTCCTATTATTGGTATCCTTCTTATATCTGCATTAATCGTCATTCCGGTGCTTACAGCACTTCAATTCCGAAGAAGCTTTAAGTACACACTCATAATTGCAGAGGCTGTTTCTGTGTGCTCTGTTATTGCCGGAATCATCATAGCCTTTTACGCAAATCTCTCTACGGGAGGCACGATCGTTATCGTTGCTCTCGCATGCTTCATGGTTGCCTTTATGCTTAATTTTTATCGGTCCAACTCGCATACTGGCTCCTTAACTCCTTAATTTGTTCCGGAGTTAGCTGATTATATACAGCAAGCCAATCATTTGCTATCTGCTTCTGCGCAGCGCTTACATCAATTCTTCCGGCACATACTTCTTGATGTAAGTAATTTTCTACTAAATCCTTTTCATGAAATCCTGGAGTGGGCGAACCTGCTTCAGGAAATAAATTTGCAACTTCATTGCTTCCACCTAATTCTAATGGAATGAGATGATCCGCCTCATAGGAACCAGTAGGCTGTGGATACACGATTCCATACGCGATATAAATACTCTTTTTTGTAGAAGCAGATACGCTTCGGACTTTTTTTGTATACCCCTGCACGCAAATAACATCTTTATTCGCATCGGGAAATATTGCACCCGGCGTACATTCATGATCCGGCAAGGGGCCATTGAGCACGCAATGCTGCTTAGGAACTGGTGAAGCAATAATAAGAGATGTATTAGCATGCACAAGAATATTCTGAACAGTATCACTGACAGTCGAAAGAGAAGATGTTCGAGAATGGTTTTGAATATAGAATCCGTATATAAACATGCACAGCAAAAAAATCGTCACTGGCAACTTGGAGCTTATACGCATACGCTACTTATATTCTTTTCCAAACGTTTCTTGCAGATATCGAATAGTTCCGCCTAGTCCTTGAATGGTTGTCCAGTCGCCGTTATCAATTCTGGAATACCAATATGCTTTTGCTGCGTCGCTTGCGTCATGATGCCACACAAAATAAAACAAGTATGGAAACCATTTGCTTTTCAGCACGCTCGTACTTAATGTTGCCGTGCGCGATGTAATAAGAGGCAGAACTCCACTTGTATGTGCCTTTTGCATCGCGGCAACTAAAGCGTCTTTTGTACCAACCTCTCCTTTATAAATATAATCTACCCAAAATGCATTTTCGGTTGGAGAAGGTTCGCGATCATAAATAGGCAAGAATAAATCATTAATCTGTCCGATTAGGGCAGCGGCCGCCGGGTGAAGTTCAGGATATTTTGAAACCGTAGATGTCGGTATAGTTTTTGGAACAGGTAATGATGCCGCCGGAGATGTCATATTTTTAAAGGCAGCAATGGGAATTCCAGCAGGATACTGCTTCAAAAATTGCGGATACACAGTGAGAATATACTTACTTGGATATGCTAATGCGGTAAGAAGTTGGGAACTTGTAACATGCCTCAGCGTTCCCTTTTCCACTACTGAGACTGCGCCATTCAGGCTGACCATCCATCCATCAGAATATGTATCAATATTTGCTCCACGAATATATTTCGCTAATTCCGTTTCGCTCACCGGGACAATCTGCCCCGACCAAGGATATCCTTGAGTTTCATATAAATAATCTTGCAGATATAACCGTTTTACAAGATTGCCTTTCGAATCTTGCTCTATTCTCCAAATCGTTCCCCCATGATATGGCCCCCTATACATAACAGTTCCTCCTGGATGTACATCCGTTCTCGTAATTGCAAGGCCCGTAGCAAATTCCGCTAGATGCGCAAAAGACGTGGGATAGAGATTTCTAGACGGAAACAAAAGTGCTTTTTTAACGGCGCTACTTATTGGCCGCTTGCGCAATTTGTCATCGATAAAATATTGCGACCCGTCGGGAGCTTGTAAAATTTTTCCAATATAATAAGGATTCACTGATTTCGTTACGACATATCGGTTCATATCAGCAGTCGAAATAACAGTGATAAGATCTGGTTTAAAATAATGCGCTTCTTGCAACCAAAGATCGATAATATGTGGCAGAATCATGCTGCGCGTTCCATCTTTTATATAATAAACAGTAGAATTAGTTGCGGTACGAACGAGCGTACCGTTTGGCAAAAAATTTGGGTTAAGAGAAGATGGGTAATATGCCGGATTCGCAATAAATCCCGCTGGCAGCGATGCCGCATGCGCACTCGATGCAGCACCGCCTATTATAATGACCACAATAGCGCTGATATATTTTATATTCATATCCCTTCAGTATACATCGTATCAAAGTTATTGGTTCATAGTTTCGTCATCCCCATGCTCTTCCTTATTATGCCGATCAAGATCAGCCTCGTTCTCAAATGTTGCTCCGCACATGGTGCATGTATGAGTATTGTTATCCATAGTATTCACCTCCTTTATAGGTAAAGAAAAATATTATGCTTGCAGCCTCTCTTTGACTTCGAGTGCATTATATTCTTTCATAACATCTTCGATTTGACTCTCTTGGTTTGTCGTGCTCGCAGGAACAGTGACCATAATGCCGCCTTCACGAACCGCTTCGACATACGTACGAACCTCTTTCTCTGGAATACCCAATTCCACAAGAGCGCCAATGAATCCTCCGGCGGTAGCTCCTACCCCCGCGCCAATAGCTGTCGAACTCAAAATACTTGCAGTAGCCACTATGGTACCAATTCCAGGCACTACGAGCGCACTTAATCCGATAAGCAAGCCAGCGAGTCCGCCTACAGCAGCACCTTCTCCGGCACCCTCTACAACTTCATTGGGATGCTCTTTTACAACAGATTCAGGCGCAACGACATTCATGTCATGTACGGAATATCCCAGCTCTTCTAATTTCTGAATAGCAGCTTGAGCCGCAGCGTAAGTTTCGAATAATCCCACAATAGTTTTCATAATTATTCACCACCTTTCTATCTTTAGCTTTCCTTCCAAAAAATAATCATACAAGTCAGCTTATACATATTTTGTCATTACAGAGCAACACTTTTCTTTGATACCAGTATTGCGGTTGCGATGTATTATCTGCACTCTTGGGTTAGAAGGGAGGTGAAACACTATGCTGGGATATATTATTGCGTGGATACTTGGAGTGCCTGTAGGATTGCTGGTTATTATATTCATTGTAAGCAAACTAGTGTGATGCATTAATCTCATTCGAGGGAGCCGTGTTAAGGATTAACAAAAAAATCTTTCACGGCTCCTTCCATAAATTCGTTTGTGTAATTCATCCCTTTAATTGCAAGCTGCGGTATAGTGGGAACGCGATCCGTTCGGTATATGTCTGCCCATGGATGTTTTTTGCCGAGAATAGCATCTGAAATAATATGCGCAGCAATCATACTGTACGTCATTCCGTTACCCGAAAATCCAGTTGCATAGAATATACG
>DATIIA010000005.1:0-1899 GCA_035480115.1 Candidatus Anderseniibacteriota bacterium
CCCTGCGTTGCACTATGCTGTAATAGATTTAAAAACCCAAACCCTTGCAAAGCAGAAAAGGGAACTGCGAGCATGCGCGTCCATTGATTTAATTTTCGTCGCCCCGCTTCTCCTTCTTCTTTTTGCATTTCCTCTAATCGAGGGAATATCATGCTTGATAATTGAATAACGATAGACGCAGTAATATACGGCCCAAGCCCAAGCATCACAATAGACAAGCGAGACAATCCTCCTCCTGAAAAGATATCAAGAAGTCCGAATAGTTGGTTTCCTTGAAATAGTTGAGCTAAACTTTCTTTCGGTATACCAGGAACGGGAATAACTGCGGCGATACGAAATACAAATATAAGCCAAATAACTATGAGAAATTTTTTCCGCAGCTCCGGAATTCGTACGATTGCAGTAAATCGTGAAAGATCAATCACGATGGCTGCTGGATCAATTCTATTTTTCCGCCGCTTTTTTCAACGGCAGCTTGTGCGCCTGGAGTACAAGCGTGCACACGAACAGTGTACTTTCCTTCTAATTTCCCTGATCCGATCAATTTCACACGCTCAGTTTTCTTTTGCACATATCCGCGCGCGTGCAATTGCCCTGGCCCAACGATACTTCCATCTTCAAATGCACGAAGAACTCCCAATGTTATTACAACTGGCTTCTTTACTTGAGAAGGATTAATTTGCTTTACCCCTCTTCCTTTAGGGAAACGCATATATAACGGGGTCTGTCCGCCTTCGAATCCTGTTTTCGAGCTATACCCTGCACGAGATTTTTGACCTTTTTGCCCACGACCGGACTTGCCCCCATTACGCCCATGGCCTCGGCCTAATCGGTTTTTTTTCTTTGTAATAGCTGGTACGTGAAATATCGGCATAGTGTGTATTCTTATTGTAGCTGTTCAAACGCTTTAATAGTAGCCCGCGCATTGCTGATCCTATTTGCAGAACCGTATCGTTTTGAAACAAGATCACGAATACCAACTAAATCTGCAATAGTACGAATAATACCGCCTGCAATAACTCCTGTACCGGGACGAGCTGGTTTTAATAGTACTTTTGCTCCCTTAAACTTTGCTACCACTTCATGATTAATCGTTCCTTCAGTAACAGGAATGGTAACAATACGCTTCATTGCTCGAGCTTGAGCTTTTTGAATTGCTTGCTGGACATCTCGGCTTTTGCTAATTCCAAGTCCGATTTTTCCTGCTCGATCACCAACTACGACGGTAGCGCGGAATCGGAATCTGCGACCGCCCTTTACTACACGAACGACGCGCGAAATTTCTAACACTTCGTGTCCGAATTGGTTGTCATCAAGTTGTCCAGGTGTAAATGCCATAGCAATAATCAGTATTAAAACAGAAGACCACCAGCTCTCATTGCTTCAGCAAGAGCTTTTACTCTTCCGTGGTATCGATATCCGCCCCGATCAAACACAATACCAGAGATTCCTTTTGCTTTTGCCTGCTCTGCAATTTCAGAACCTAGTACGGCAGCAATTGTTGTTTTATTATCTTTACCCGCCGCAATCTTACGTCCGGACACAAGAGTAACACCGAGCGCATCATCAATAATCTGCACTTCAATACCTCGAATACTGCGGTAGACGCATGCGCGCGGACGGCTTGAAGTACCAATCATGCGGGATCGGATTTTTCCATGTCTTCGATTTCGTCGGTTATGATTCATAGAAGAATAATGTATTATGCAGCAGATCCAACAATTTTACCAACTTTGCGACGAACATGTTCACCAACATATCGGATTCCTTTTCCTTTATACGGTTCCGGTGGTCGCACCTTTCGAATGTTTGCAGCAATTTGTCCTACCTGGTATGCATCAAATCCTTCGATAGTAATAATTTCTTTTTCTACCCCAAAGGTAATTCCTTCTGGGGCTT
>DATIIA010000006.1:0-5405 GCA_035480115.1 Candidatus Anderseniibacteriota bacterium
AATCAAACGTTTCTATGGACACGCTCATAAACCTGGCAAAGCGCCGAGGGTTTATTTTTGCCGGCTCTGAAATATATGGAGGCCTTGCAAATAGTTGGGATTATGGGCCATTAGGAGTTGAATTAAAAAACAATATCAAAAAAGCATGGTGGAAAAAATTTGTGACGTCCCGCCTTGATATGGTAGGTATCGATAGTGCCCTTATTATGAATCCAAAAGTGTGGGAAGCTTCGGGACACGTTGCAACATTTACGGACCCGCTAGTTGAATGTAAGAATTGCCATGAACGATTCCGAGCAGATCAAATTGATGTAAATGCGGCGTGTCAAAAATGTGGTGAAAAAAATACGTTCACTGACCCTGCTGCATTTAACTTAATGCTCAAAACATTTTTAGGTCCGAAAGAAGATGTTGCTGCGAAAGCATATTTACGTCCTGAAACGGCGCAAGCAATGTTCGTGGATTTCCCCCAAGTACTTGCAAGTTCTCGAAAAAGAATTCCGTTCGGTATAGCGCAGATTGGTCGAGCATTTCGAAACGAGATTACACCAGGTAATTTTATATTCCGACTTCGTGAATTTGATATTATGGAATTTGAATATTTTGTGCACCCAAATGAATGGGAAAAACATTTTGATTACTGGCTGATGGAAATGCATGATTGGATTACCGAATGCGGAATTGATATGGAAAAATCCCATGATTTGGAAGTTTCTCAAGAAGATCGCGCGCATTATTCCTCTCGCACGGTGGACATTGAATTTGATTATCCATTCGGAAAGAAAGAATTATACGGCTTGGCATATCGGAGCGATTTTGATTTGAAGAATCATAGCGAGTATTCTGGAAAAGATTTGTCGTATACAGATCCGGTAAGTAGTGAGAAATATGTTCCTCATGTAATCGAACCGACATTTGGATTGGACCGAACACTCCTTGCAGTGCTTATCTCTTCATATGATGAAGAAACGGATGAAAATGGAGAAACACGCGTAGTGCTTCATCTGAAGCCGCATCTTGCGCCTGTGAAAGCAGCGATTCTTCCGCTCATGAAAAAAGAAGAAATTGTTGCAGTAGCAAAGCCATTGGCTGAATTATTAGCGAAAGAATTTCCTGTTGAGTATGATGAAACGCAGTCAATTGGAAAACGATATCGCAGGCAGGATGAAATCGGAACGCCATTTTGCATAACCGTTGATTATGATTCTTTAGAAGATAATACAGTAACCGTTCGGGATCGGGATACGATGAAACAAGAACGGGTTGCGATTACGGACTTGAAAGACTATTTGAACGAAAAAATTGGGGTGTAGTTCCCTTCTCCCGTTCTGGGAGAAGGAGGGGATGAGGGGAAATTAATAGCTCTTAACGCCCCTCACCCTAGCCCTCTCCCATATTGGGAGAGGGGAGCGAATTACTTTTCTTTTTTGTACTTCTTCTGTACTGTATTTGTATGTCACAATTTTCACTTATCAAAAAAACGCTCCCATCGGGACTTAGAACGATTATTTTACCTCGCGCAGAAATGGCATCAGCTACGATCATGGTGCTCATCGGTGTCGGATCGAGATACGAAACTCCAAAACAAGGAGGACTATCCCATTTCTTAGAGCACATGTTTTTTAAGGGCACTACGAATCGGCCGACGACTAAGGAAATTGCCGAGGCAATTGATAATATTGGCGGAGAATTTAATGCATTTACCAGCCAGGAATATACCGGGTATTATGTGAAAGTTGCATCGGAATATTTGGATAGAGGCGCGGAAGTAGTTGCTGATATTTTACTGAATCCGTTATTTCCTGAAGAAGAAATTGAACGAGAGCGTGGGGTAATTCAAGAAGAAATCAAGATGTATACAGATATGCCCATGCGGCACATTCATCATTTGTGGGACCATGCATTGTTTGGTGATCATCCGGTTGGTCGCAGAATCGATGGAACAAAAGAAACAGTTTCTGCATTCAAGCGCAAAGATTTTCTCTCGTATGTAAAAGCGCATTACCACACTGGTAATGCAATTGTGGTTGTTGCAGGTAATGTAGATGCGAAGAAAACGCAGGCAATGATACAGAAATTATTTGCGCCATTAGCAGATGGAGCTGAAACAACTCCCAAAGCAGCTCCAAAGAAAACTCCTGCAAAGCGATTTGTGCATGAATATAGGAAGACGCTTGATCAAACTCATTTAATGGTCGGAGTCCCGGGAGTTTCGGAAAATGATCCTCGAAAATACGCCGCTGGCCTGCTAGCTGCAATTTTGGGAGGCGGAATGAGCAGTCGATTATTCTTGAGTGTTCGAGAGCGTAACGGATTGGCCTACATGATTCGTACGTCATCGGAAGGGTACACGGATGCGGGCAGTTTTGTAACTCAATCGGGAGTAAGGACGGAAAAAGCTAAAGAAGCGTTAGCTTTGATCTTGGAAGAATACGATCGAGTTATGGATGAACCAGTAACGCCTGACGAATTAGACAAGGTAAAGAAAATGGCTCGAGGATCACTCGTGTTAGATCTGGAAGAGACGAATGCGTTAGCATTATTTACGAGTATTCAGGACCTCACCGAACACACGATCAAGACGCCAGATCAGATTATGAAAGAAATAAACCGTGTAACGATTAATGATATCCAAGATGTTGCTCGAGAATTATTACGAAAAGATAAACGGGCAATTGCGTTATTAGGGCCGCAAAAATCATCTAAGGCATTTGAAGCATTGCTGTAAAAGAGGTATTCTGAAGCTTAAGTAACCAATTATATGGCCAACAATAAGCAAAGTATCGACATATCTTCAGGAACAATTATTCGAGCTATGATTTTTGGTCTTGTGCTCGCGTTATTATTCATGGTTAAAGATATTTTGCTTATGTTAATTGGCGCTATGGTTATTGCGTTTGCAATTGAGCCACTAGCGAAAACATTGCAAAGATATAAAGTTCCTCGAGCAGTTTCAGTTATAGTCGTGTATTTACTCTTTGTGGGCGTTATCGCATTAGCTCTTACAATTGTTATTCCAGCCCTTGCTGAACAAACTACGCAGCTTGCACAACAAGCACCTCAAATTGTAACGGGCCTTGAGCATACCATTGGTACGATTCCGGGGGTTTCTCCTGATGTCATTGCTTCCCAATTACAAGATTCTCTCAAAAATTTCGGAAATAATCTATCAAATCTTACGACTCAGCTATTCTTGCAGACGCAGTCAATTTTTACCGGCGTATTTTCACTGTTCTTTGTGTTAGTGATTGCATTTTATTTAGTTATTGAAGAAGATGCTGTTAAAAAACTGTTTCGATACATCATTCCAAAACAGCATGTTGCGTATGCGGAACTCATGATCGATCGAATCCAAAGCAAGCTTGGCCGTTGGGTGCTGGCACAAATGGTTCTTGGGTTAATTATAGGCTTGGCCATCGGCCTTATTTTCTGGGCGATTGGATTTAAGTACGCATTAGCACTCGGGGTCGTAGCGGGAATTCTCGAAGTATTTCCTGTTGTTGGGCCGATTCTATCTGCGCTATTCGGAGTTCTCCTCGCTTTGTCGCAATCATTTATTTTTGGAGTCGTAGCTTTAGTGATTTACATTATTGTTCAGCAAGTAGAGGCGCAAGTGCTTGTTCCGAATATCATGCGTAAGGCAGTTGGATTAAATCCTCTTGTAACAATTATTGCTGTGCTGCTCGGGGGCAGATTGGCAGGAGTCCCTGGAGTGGTGCTTGCAGTTCCTATTGCAACTATTTTTAGTATTATGCTTGGTGATTTCTTTTCCACTGCAGCAGGGGATGATGAATTAGCAGGATAAATTAATTTTTAAGTTTCTATTCCTATGAATATATGGCACGATGTAGTATTTGGTGAAAGTTTGGAAAAACTTAACCTTATTGTTGAAATTCCAACTGGTTCTCAAAATAAATATGAGCTTGATAAAGAGTATGGATTAATAAAGCTTGATCGCGTACTCTATTCGCCACTTCATTATCCAGGTGATTATGGATTTATTCCTCAAACCTTAGGAGAAGATAATGATCCATTAGACGGAATTGTGATGATGAATTTTCCAACATACCCGGGAACACTTATGAGCGTTCGCCCGCTTGGAATGCTCCGCATGGTGGATCAAGGAGAAAATGATGAGAAAATTTTATGCGTTCCTATTGATGATGTTCGCTTTAATGAAGTAAAGTCTCTTGAAGATGTTGCGCAGCCTGTTCTTGATGAAATTGCTCATTTCTTCCAAGTGTATAAGCAACTCGAGAAAAAGAATGTTGAAATTAATGGATGGGCCGACCTTGAAGAAACCAAGCAAGTAATTCAAGCGGGAATTGAACGCTATAAGGCAAAGTTTCCTAAATAAGAATTCGAGTAATAATAATTGCGATAATTCCTAATACAATCTGGGAAATAAGTCCGCGAGGAATAGAATCTGTTTCTCGCTGGATGCTCTCATGAAAATTAAAATAACTGGTAATAAATCTGGGAAATACTTTTTTCTGATGAATAGTCAGCATACTCCAGAATGCATGTAGAATATCTGGCATATTTCCGCCGAGAATTGCAGCTAAAATTGATATCGTAAATACTGTATTGCCCGCAATAAGATATGCCAATCCTAAACCGAGAACTACATCAAATGCTATCCATATAAATGGATACGTTGGCATTTTATGCGGATAAATATTCCAATGCAGAAACCGATCGCATATAAAATGCATAATGAATGCAGACAGAAAAGCGAGCAGGGGATTTTGAAAAATAATGCCAAAGGGGATACTTATTATGGTGTGAGCTAGTGAAAGCATATTGCACAAGTATAGCGGATATGAGTATGCTGTGGCTATGTTCGATAGTCATGCACATATGATGGATACGGCGTTTGATAATGATCGCGAGTTGGTTATGCAAAAAATCTTTGAATCTAACATTTCTGGTTGGATGGAAGTTGGCACAAGTGTAGAGGAAAGTAAAAAAGCGATTGCATTAGCAGAGACCGATCATCGTATTATTGCGTCAGTAGGAGTTCACCCGCATGCGTTAAAAAACTTGAAAGATGCTGACTGGGACGAGATCCAGCAGCTTGCAGGCCACAAAAAATGCAAAGCAATTGGCGAAGTGGGATTGGATTTTTCTCGTGGTAATGATATTGAGTTTCAAGAGGCCATGCTGAAAAAATTTATATCTCTTGCCCAACAAAAAAATCTTCCTCTAATTTTTCATGTTCGAAACGGCAATAGTATTGATGCTCATGCGGAACTTCTTCGTATTTTATCTTCTTATAATAATCAAAATCTGCGCGGCGTTATTCATACGTTCAGCGGAACGCTTATCCAGGCACAGGAATATATCAAGCTTGGCATGATGATTTCGTTTTCCGGCGTTCTTACGTTTAAAAATTCAGGCGAATT
>DATIIA010000007.1:0-8874 GCA_035480115.1 Candidatus Anderseniibacteriota bacterium
CGAGAATATGTCTTTTGCGCGCGGTATGTTCTCGACACTTTTAAATACCCACCATCTATTTGCTATATACGCCCAGCCTGCAGAAACTATCACTGCTATTGTTTTAGACACGTTGTAGTACAGCAGAAAAAACGTTGTGCATACATATACAATCAAGTCTGTTGCAAGAAGACCGACAATACCCACGATGAGAAATTGAGAAAATTTTATAACGTGAGTGCTATTGTCCGCATATTTAAATGTCCACATTCTATGCAATACATATCCTACAATTGCGCCTGAAAGAAAACTGATACTGGTAGCCATAACTAATGCCATACCGGACCAAAGCAATACGTTCAATAATCCATAATCAACGGCTAAAACGAAAATTCCTGTAATAGCATATCGCAGCGTAATGGCGTCAATTCTCATAGTACTTAGATATATTGCCAGATAATAATCCCATTTTGATCGTATATCCTTTGAAATTTTTCCGGGTATTTATCGAAAAGATACCCATTCTCACCGCATGCGTCGCCCCCCCAGTATTCAGGGTGATACCCGCGATTACTATATGGATTACGATCATCCTTCGGAGCAAAGTAGATATATATAATCGTATTAGGCGGTACGGTCGGTTCTTGGACTCTTGTTGCCGGTATACCCTTTGCTTTTTCAAACTCTGTGCGCGAACCCTGGATATCCTTATGAGCATAGGCAGAAGAATTTATGCGATAACCCACCTCATTTATGGATAAATTTTTACAAAAAATATTTTCTTTGAAATCTATATACTGAGATTTAGCGTGGTATAGAATAAGATTATTATTGTTATAGCCAAATATTACTCGATTTGGGGGAAGATTTGATCGTATCCATGCTGCTGACTGTATTTGCTGAGGCGTGATAAGGAATGCTTTTAATGAATTCACATAGAGCGTTCCAGTTATCCCAACTAGTAAAAAAGTTGTTGCGATAATCATAATTGTTTTTACGTTTCGAGGTTTATGCCGACTTTGCATTGCGAGTATAAGCAGTGCAAGTGTGAAGATGCTCACAAAGTTCCATGCTCGCTCCGGAAGCAATGCGATATTTGGGAACCGAGGCAATACTTCGGCGATGACAAGAAAAATAAAAAAAAGAAGCATAACAAGCGCGTTCTCTTTGCTGCAAACGAACCGGGGGATGCTTTTTTTCTTAGATATGCATGCAACAGATAGCAATGCGATAGCAAATAGCACTAATGGACTGGCATAGTATAGATAAAATTTTGCAACACCAAACATTCCTGGCCAGCCCATCTGATTTCCATCGATATTTACATATTGCGCCGGGTAAAGAAGGTTTATATTATGCGCATTGAAAATTTGTGAATATGCGCTTCTTACCCAATATCCAACAAAATTAATGATAAGCAGGAGGCTATTGCGGAATAAAAGTAGTGCAAGCACGAAAATGGCAAGATTTTTTGGCGAAAAAAACAATACTTTCCTATAGGCTATAAGCGTTACTAAGCACCAAGTGCCGAAAAAAATGCTTGCAGCCTGGTGATACAGGAAAGCAATTAAAAAAAGAAATCCTGCAAAAAAATAAAAAAATGACTTGTTTGCATTCTTGCTATGAATTACGAACATGCACGCATATGCAGTGAGTAGTAATAGTATCGCATATGGCGTTGCTGTGGTCATATAGAGCATTGTGGAAGGGACTGCCAAAAAATATAATAAAAGCAAGCCCTTACACGCGACGCTAGTCATGTTGCGAATAACTACCCATAAAGGGAAAAGAAGCAACGTTGCAAGATATGGTAAGACATATTTGAAAAACGTGAATATATCTATATGAAGCAAAGAAATAAAAACATACGTTAAGAGACCGAAAAATGGCCGCTCTGTTATTTCTGGCAAGGTATGGCTGCGAAATTTTGGTTCGAGCGTTTGTATCCAGCCATATGGATCCAAATCCGGAAGCGCTTGATACCAAAAAACTAACATGCTAATAATCCCTCCAAATATAATAAACATCACCCAAAACAGGTAGGTGTCAGCTTTGTTGCCATTCTCGGTACTTAAGAGAGGGTGGGAGTGCGTACGCAGTATTATCGAAATGAGGAATAGTGTAGCTATGAGATATTGTAAAATTCGAGGTTCTAGGGCATGCGTTAACGAATATATGCCATAGACCAACGCCGGCAATATCGTCAGCATTCCGGCTATCCCAACAGAAACACTTTCAAAAAAATCAAATGCTTGATTACAAAAAAAGGTAATAATAGTTGCGATGGAAAATATTGTAGCAATAACAATAAGAGCTCCGATTATGAGTTCTAAACTTCGCGGAATGTTCGGCAGAAAATATAGTATAACCAACCCCGCTTGTGCTATTGCAAGATAGTTATTTTTTGGGTGGTAAATTGGATAGCGCATCATTGCGAGTAAGCGTCGAAATATTTTGTTCAATTCGTTCAACTACTGACAATATTTTAAAAATCATTAGAAAAACAAGCAGGAATGCGGTGAGAATGACTGCGTTAATATTTCCTTCTAATCCCACAAAAGAAGCGAGCGTATTTGTAATTTGTGGGAATAGTGCGACTATAGCCATTCCTCCCCAAATGAAGAGCCGAACAAAAAACTTAAGAAAAGATTGGCTTTCCCCTCGGGTAAAGTATTTTATAGCTCCTTGAACTATCATGAGCACAGCAATTCCCGATACAATAAGTTGGTATAAATGGAATACGGGCATAATTAGGTAAGAATGTTCCAAATCATAGTATAAAGGGTTTTTATGCCATTTACTATATTCTGTTTGTGTTTTTTGGATTTTGAATATGGGGTATATCGGACATGGATGGGTATTTCGGTATAAGATAGGCGATGTTTGTGTATCTCTCGCAATACTTCGCTTTCATATGAATATGCATCTGTCTTTGTGCGAATCTTTTGTATAGCATGTGCTGAGTATCCTCTAAATCCTGATTGGCTGTCGTGAATATGGATTCCATACAGAATAAATGTCAGTTTGTCAGCAATCCAATTCGCAATTTTGCGGGTGGGGGGCATCATATCTTTTTCAATATTTCGAACTCCCAAAACCACGTCAATGTTCTGCTTAGAGAAAGCACTTACAAAATTTTTAATATCTAATGGATCATGTTGGCCGTCTCCATCCATTGTAATAACGAAATCTGCGCTTAATATCTTAGCCGCCTCAAGTCCAGTGCGGAGTGCTGCACCTTTCCCGCGATTTATTTTATGTCGAAGAGCAATCACGGGTAAGTGCTGCAATACCTCAAAAGATCCATCAGTAGAACCATCGTCAACTACTATAATGCGCGTATATCCCTCATCCTGTATCCCGAGAATAACGTCTTTTATAACCTTCTTTTCATTATAAATGGGTATCAGAATTATGATGTTTGGACTAATGCTCATATTGTCTTGTACTATATATGACATATGCAGTTCCGAAAAACTGGACTTTTGGGTCATATAAGCGTGATAGCGATCTTTTCTGTCCTTATTCTCTTGATGACTTTTCCTATAATCACACACCTAAAATCTTCGATTGCCGGCATCGGAGGAGATCCATGGCAAACGATGTGGAGATTTACAGTAAAAGAACAGCAGGGATTCGGCGGTTTTTTAAACGACTTTCTTGGAAGAGGCAATCCTCAGCTTGTAAATCTATCTGTATGGCCCTGGATGCCTATCCATGTATTGCTAGGTGAACCTGTGGGGTATAACACGATTTTTTTGTTGAATATGCTGCTTTCCGGATATGCAATGGCATTATTTATCCGTATTCTTGTGCAAGAAAAAAATATATGTAGTCCTGCGCCAGTTATTGCAGGTATTGCATACATGTTCGCTCCCTATCATATTGCTCATAGCTTGGGACATTTTGGAGCCATGCAGCTAGAATGGGTTCCTTTTATTCTAGCAATATCGGTTTCTTATATTCGCAATCCAAAAATTTGGAAAATTCTTACAATTGGCATTCTATTTAGCATTCAATCATGGGAAGAGCATCATTACGCATTATGGCTTGCAATATTTGCAGTACTGGCATGCATAGTATATAGACACGATGTAATGCGATTTGTTTCGTCACTATACCAAAAAAAATACATCCTATCGGTTTTTTTGTTTGCCTCCATTATTATTATTGGCGTTATTGTGCCATATATTCCCACCGCAAAGCTTGCGTCTGAAGATTCTAGTGCTATTTCTCTCGGAGTAGATCAAACGACACGATTTTCTTCAGATTTGTTTGCCTTCATTACACCCGCGCCATTCCATCCGATATGGGGAAGTGTATTCAATACTTTATTTGGACAATATTTTACCGGCAACGAATCAGAGTCAGTGCAATATATTGGAGTTGTTATATTAATCGCTATTCTTTTTTTCAAAAAACATATTCCAGTTTACCAAAAACGATTATGGTATAGCGCCCTGATCCTGTTTGGATTAATTTCTCTTGGCCCAGTACTTCATGTATTTGGACGCATTACCTCCATTCCACTTCCATATGCACTTCTCGTACATGTGCCATTATTTTCCGCCATTAGAACTGTTTCGCGTGCAGGAGTATTTGTCACTTTTTCCAGCGTCGTATTATTTGGATGGGTGATTGCAACAAATATCCATCGTCTCAGAACCTCATATATTATAGCGGGCTTTATCGTATTAGATTTTCTTTTTTTTCCACTCCCTACCCAGTCTGCAATTCTTTCACCTGCTTATCTGAAGTTGGCTTCTGTACCTGGCAAAAATATTATTGAAATTCCAGCTGCAACTAACTACGTTGCCGCATCAAGATCATTGTATGCTGAAACTATAGACCATAAACAGGCCGTAGGTAATATTGCACTTGAGAGAGGTCAAAGCATGGATGCATTTAATCTTGTAAAGTCAGTGCCTGGCGTACGGCAATTATTGTATCTTCGAACAACGGAACTTCAACAAGGAAGGCCAGAATTCTTTCAGCAAGGTCTGAATGAAACGCTACCTGACGCGATGCAATGGTTAAATACCGATGCAATTCTTGTGCATACAGATTCTCTTTCGCCGACCCAAGTAGCTGCAGTTGAAAATTTTCTGGCAACTATTCCGATACTTGAAAAAGAATCCTTCGGAGATGCTGACTTATATATTAGAAATCAAAATATTAAAGCCAAGACAGACGGTGTATTTCTTATTCGAGGTGATGGATTTGAAAATGTTGGATATGATCCAAAGCGATTAAGCACCTTTGCTGAAATTCGAACACAAGCAACTATTTCACTCATAAATATTTTACAATCGGCAGTACAAATCGATCTTTCATATACTGTTCCAGGAGAATCTGCCGATTCACTTATACTCCAAGATCAAAATGGCAATACAATACCGCGTACTAACCAAACCGATAGACCGCATTATAAAATTACACTCCAGCCGGGACAAACAAACTTTACATTCATAAATAAAGATACCGATACTGCAATTATGCAAAATCCAACTGAAACTTCAACACGTCCGTTATGAATGTTCTGTTTATCAATTTTGAATATCCGCCTTTAGGCGGAGGAGGTGGAGTTATGACGGCTCAAATTGCGGAAGAGCTTGCACAGCGTCATAGTGTTCATGTGATTACAACCTTTTTTAGTAACACTAAACGGTACGAATTTTTGGATGGCGTGCACATTCACCGTGTTCCTGTATTCGGCCGCACAACAATCCCAACAGCAACTCTGATTTCCCTTATTACGTTTGCCCCTGCGGCATTTTTTACAGGCCTTATTCTTACGAGAAAACATGCCTTTGATATAATAAATGCCCACTTTGTTATTCCTTCTGGCTTAGTGGCTTTAGGATTGTCACGATTGAGAAAGATTCCGTTAGTTGTAACTCTTGTCGGTGGAGATATATACGACCCATCAAAAGGAATTTCTCCGCATCGACATGGAATACTACGCTCAACTATTCGGTTTATCCTTCGCCATGCTGATGCCATCACTGCAATTTCTCAAGATACTAAACAACGAGCGATAGAGCTTCACGGAATTACCCAGAATATAACTGTAGTCCCTATTGGCCTCATACCATACTCATGCGATCCACTTCCTCGTGAAGCACTTGGGCTCACCGACTCTGATTTTTTATGCGTATCAATAGGCCGTCTTGTGACTCGCAAGGGATATGAAACATTGTTGGAAGCTTGGAAAAATATACATAATGCGTATTTATTTATAATTGGGGAAGGGCCTTTACGAAAATCGTTGCAAATCTATATTGAAAACAATCAATTATCTGATCGAGTTCGTCTTGTGGGCTTTATACCAGAACATGAAAAACAAGCAATGCTTCGTACAGCAAATATATATGTTTCAGCAGCTCAGCATGAGGGGTTTGGAATTGTATTTTTGGAAGCTATGCAGGCAGGTTTACCCATTGTGGCAGCGAATGACGGGGGCCAAAAGGATTTCTTAGAGCACCACAAGCATGCTTTGCTAGTCCCTCCGCATGATGCAGCAAAAATCGCATCTGCTGTGTTGCAATTATTTAATGATGATTCTTTAAGAAAAAATATGAAAGATCGCAATATACATGATGTTCGTGAGTATTATATTGACAAAACAGCGGCCTTGCTTGAGTTTGTATTGCAAGATACTGTAACACGCTATGAACGTCATCATTGAAGCACGAGCACTGCGAGCAAAAAGCGGTGGTGTAACATCATATGTGTCTCACCTTCTTAAACATCTTCGCAACATAGAAAATATCACATTGGACGTTATAGATGGATCAAAAAGTTCGTCTGTTCCATTGAAATCCGAACTTCTCCTTCCGTACTGGATGAACTATAAAGTACAATCTTACATTGCAAAGAAGAAGCCTTCGCTTGTTCATTTCACAAAGGCGGCAATACCTCGCAAAAAAACAGCGCCAACTGTGGTTACTATATACGATATTATTCCGATCTTTTTGCCAGAGACTCAATCTTTTTTTAGGCGAGTATATTGGCCGTCCGCGCTTAGGCATGCGGCTACGCATGCTGACAGGATTATTACAATTTCCGAAAAAAGCAAAATAGATATCATGAATGTCTCTGGAATAAGCGCAGATAAGATTGTGGTAACTCCGCTGGCTATTGATACAAACCATTTCTCGCCAAATCAATCTTCAAATTTTTCCAGCATGCATGATCCTTATATTTTATTTGTTGGTACGTGGGATGAACGGAAAAATATTAAGGCGCTTATTAAAGCATTTGAATTAATTGCCGATAAGATACCACATCAACTTATTATTGCGGGGCGTCCTGCTCATAAAGACGATGGTTCAAGACAGGCTGCACAGAAATCAAATTACAATAATCGGATTACATTCCGAGAATATGTGCCTTACGAAGAATTGCCGGATCTATATAGGAATGCGGATATTTTTGTATGGCCATCTATATATGAAGGATGGGGATTCCCGCCCCAAGAAGCCATGGCGTGCGGCACGCCAGTTATTGTAAGCAATGGAGGATCGTTACCTGAAGTTGTTAAAGATTGTGGCATCGTTGTGCCATTTTCTTCAGATAATTTGCATGATCGTACAAATGATTTTGAATTTATTCAACGATTATCTGACGAAATGTTGAACCTTATTCTTAACGAAGCACTCAAACAACAATATCGCGACAAAGGAATTATTCAGGCTTCTCGAATTACATGGACTGGTGTGGCAGAAAAAACATTCAACGTATATAAAGAAATTGCTCTATGAAAAAAAGTATTGGAATTATAACAAATGCCAGCCCTGATTCAGGAGTAGGAAAACGTGCTCATGAAATTTTCTCTCGCTTGCCTATGAGCAATGATCTTGAGTTCCATAATGTTTTTTTGGATGGATCACATAATATGCTGTCCATTGATGGTAAAAAAACGACAGAGATTGCTGCACTACCGGGTATATTAAATAGTAAAAGCATAAGCTGGCTACGATTGGCAAAGAAAATACCGCAATTTAATGGATATGATATATCTAATCAATCATTATCATTTATTGCTAAAACACATCAACCATCAATTATTACCGTACATGATGTTATTGAGCGAACTCATCCACAGTCAGCAGGCGCTGCGTTTCTGAATCGATACTTAATGAGCGGAATTCCTCACGCACGTCATATCGTCGCGGTTTCAGAATATGTGAAACGGACTATTATCGATGCATACAATATCACTCCGGAATATATTACAGTTATATATAACGGCGTGGATAAAAAATTATTTTTTCCTGATACAAAAAAGAAACAGGCATCTGAAAAAGGCCCTGTTATATTATTTGTGGGATCAGAACATCCTCGTAAAAATCTAAAAACTGCTTTACAAGTTATTAAACAATTACAAACTCATTATCCGAATATTCTGTTAGTAAAAGTTGGTGATCCTGGTTTAGTAGAAGGGCGGCGCGAAATGTTGCGTCTTATAGATGAGTACCAGTTACAATCTCATGTACATGTACTTGGAAAAGTTTCAAACGAACAATTACATGAGCTGTATCAATCTGCTGACGTTTTACTTATGCCGTCTTATTTTGAAGGATTTGGCATGCCGATTATTGAGGCAATGGCATCTGGCTGCCCTGTTGTGTGCTCTAATACAACTTCCTTGCCAGAAATTGCCGGAGATGCAGCAATACTATGCGACCCGCAAGATGCTTCTTCTTTTACTGATGCAATACAACGTATTATTTCAAATGAGAATATGAGAAATGAATATATTGAAAAAGGTCTAGAACGGGCAAGTCTCTTTTCATGGAATACAGCTGCGCAACAAACATACGAACTATATAAGAAATACTTATGAAGATTTTATTTCTCTCTGCACAATACCCGCCTGAAACCAAAGGAAGA
>DATIIA010000008.1:0-6014 GCA_035480115.1 Candidatus Anderseniibacteriota bacterium
GTGAATATTATATTAATGACGCAGGCGAGCAAATTCGAAGATTAGGAGAATCGGTATTACGAAGAATGATCCAGCAAGCAGGCCACCGAGTAGAATTTTCGGAGGATTTATACCAGGGAGAATATATTGCGGATATTGCAAAAGATGTTGCAGAAGAATTTAAGGAAACAGAGAAAAAAACATTTGAACATACAGATCTAGAGAACGAAGAGCTGTTGGGAAGGATTAGCACGATTGCAATGCAGCGATGCTTGGCTGCTATTAAAAACACAATCACGGACGATTTGCATATTGATTTTGATGTGTACTCCTCAGAAAAAGCTGTGCGCGATAGCGGGGAAATTGAAGAAGTACTTACAAAGCTTCGAAAAAAAGAGTTGACATTTACAAAAGAAGGCGCGGAATTTTTAAAAACTACAGAATTTGGGGATGATAAGGATCGCGTCATTGTAAAAAAAGATGGAACGTACGCATATATCACACCAGATATCGCATATCACCAGAACAAGTTTGACCGAAAGTTTGATTTGATTTTTACGTTCTTGGGAGCGGATCACCAAGGCCATATTCCAAAATTGAAAGCATCGCTTGCGGCTCTGGGCAATGATGTTGAAAAGCTGCACATGGTTGTTGCGCAATTTTTAGCAATCACGCAAGGAGGCAAGCCAGTAAAACTTTCAAAACGCAAAGGCAATGTATATGGTCCGAAAGATTTGATCGATGAGATCGGATACGACGCTGCACGCTTCTTCATGGTACAGCATGCGTTGCAGCATCATATGGTGTTAGATCTAAATGCCGCAAAAGAAAAAAGTGAAGCAAATCCTGTCTATTATGTTCAGTATGCATATGTCCGTTTGCAATCGATTTTGCGTAAAGCAAAAGAAATGGGCGTCGCATTTACTGATGAATCGGCTTCAGAAATTTCTTCAAAAGTTTCGCTTACTAATGATTCTGAACGAGCGCTTGCATTAGCCCTTCATCGATTTCCAGAAGTCATTGAAGATATTGCAACCACATTTGCCGTGCATCAACTTGCGTTTTTTGCGTATGACCTCGCTCGAGCTATTAATGTGTTTTATCGGGATGTTCCTATTCTTGCAGAAGAAGATGAGTCTCTTCGCTTGAGCCGTCTCCAGCTTGCCTTATCTGCACGATTCATCATGGCAGAAACACTCGATTTGCTTGGAATCTCAAAACCTGATGTAATGTAAGCATGCGAATCGGTATTGATGCCCATATAATTGTTCGAAATCATAAGCGCTATGATAAGCGGATTGCTTTGTATACTGAGCAATTAATTACCCATTTAATCGAATCTGACACGAAAAAAGAGCATACGTGGGTACTGTTTTTTGATAGTCGAATGAAGACGACAAAGAAGTTCGAGCAGGAAAATGTGGAAATTAAACACTTTCCGTTTATTCAATATCGCCAATATTTGCCCGTTATTTATTCTCATGCATTAATTGCATCATTTTTGACGGCAGCGCGGCTTGATCTATTTCATTCCCCTGAAGGCCTTATTCCGTTTATGTATCCCGGAAAGATTATTACCACGTTCCATTATGTGCCTCGCGGAAAAGGGGATGCAGGCATTTTTGCGCGAACATTTATGTTGGGTGCCAGGGTTGCCTTTGTCCAATTATGCAAACGCGCACAACGGATTATCGTAGGCAGTAATGCAGATAAAAAAATACTATCTGAAACTCATAAATATCCTGCAAAAAATATCGTGGTGATGGAAGAAGATGACTTGAACCAAGTTGACTGGGGTAAGCGAGTAAAGGAATTGAAAAAATTGTACTCCCAGGTTGTTGGCAAGAAAAAATAATATGATGCGTGAAGTGCCATCGCATGTAGATAGCGATTTGCTCGAGCGGGATATTCTTTCGTATTGGGATATTGAAAAGATATTTGAAAAATCTTTAGAACAGCACAAGAATAAAAAACAATTTACGTTTTATGATGGGCCTCCGTATGCAACGGGGAAGCCGCATTACGGCCACGTATTGCAATCTGCAATTAAAGATACGGTGTTGCGCTATAAGACAATGCAAGGATATTACGTT
Organism: Candidatus Anderseniibacteriota bacterium; assembly: GCA_035480115.1. GTDB lineage: Bacteria > Patescibacteriota > Andersenbacteria > UBA10190 > UBA10190 > HO2-45-11b. Next base: position 2,073 of record DATIIA010000008.1, read on the forward strand.
CCGCGGCGAGTTGGGTGGGATACGCATGGATTGCCTATTGAAAATATTGTAGAAAAAGAGCTGGGTATCAAATCAAAGCGCGACATTGAAGCAGATATTGAAGGGTTTAATGAGAAATGCAAAGAAACGGTATATCGATACATGGATATGTTTCGAGATACGTTGAAACGCATTGGTCGCTGGGCGGATTATGGCAATGAATATTCGACGCTCGATCGTGATTACATGGAATCGGAGTGGTGGGTATTTAAGAATTTATGGGACCAAGAATTAATTTACAAAGCGTTCCGATCAACACCGTATTGCATCCGTTGTGCAACCCCGCTTTCGAATTTTGAAGTGTCCAGCAGTTATAAAGATACAAGAGACATGTCTGTATATGTAGCTTTGCATTCCAAAGAAGATACGCCTCGAATTTTAATTTGGACCACAACTCCATGGACATTACCTGCGAACGTTGCTGTTGCATATAATCCTGAAATTGCATATGTAGTAGCAAAAAAAGAAGATCAAGAATATATTTTAGCAAAAGATAGAGTAAAAAGTGTTCTCGGGGATGATGGTGAAATTATTCGAGATATTTCGAGTGATGAATTAGCTAGCTTTACATACCAGCCGCTATTTGAATCTGCTTTAAATGATGAAGAAAAATCAAAGTCATTTAGACTTGTTGCAAGTGACCACGTATCAGCAGAAGATGGCACTGGCCTAGTGCATATGGCACCTGCGTTTGGAGAGGATGATTTTAATGTTGCCAAAAAAGAGAATTTGCCAATTTTGAGAAATATTGATGCGCTCGGAGTGTATCAAAGTGATGTTCCGATTTGGGCGGGGAGAAATATTTTTGATGCTCAAAAAGATATTATAAAAGATCTTGATACGCGTGGGGTACTCTTTAAGCGCGAACTTATTACGCATAGTTATCCATTCTGCTGGAGGTGTGACACGCCGCTCATATATATGGCGATCGATACATGGTTTTTGAAAGTATCTGCCTTAAAACAGAAGATGATCGATTTGAACCAGAATATTCGATGGATCCCAGAGCATGTAAAGCATGGTCGATTTGAAAAAGGAATTGAGTCTGCGCCCGATTGGGCAATTTCCCGCAATCGGTTCTGGAGCGTGCCGATGCCGGTATGGGAATGTAGTGAATGCGAAGAACGGGTTTGTATTGGCAGTGTTAAAGAGTTGCAACAAAAATCTGGTGCAACTGAAGAGCAAGTACAAGACATTCATCGGCCATATGTTGATGATATTGTGTGGGAACACAAAGGCTGCCCTGGACTACCAGACCCCCTCCACCTCCCCCTTCGTAAGGGGGAGAGAACGACGCGTATTCCCCTCCTTACGAAGGAGGGGGTAGGGGAGATTATTAGTGGAATATTTAGAAGAATTCCTGAAGTCTTAGACGTGTGGTTTGATTCGGGTAGTATGCCCTATTCACAAGCGCATTATCCGTTTGAGAATAAGCAAAAGGTAGAATCAGGATACCCTGCAGATTTTATCGTCGAAAGTATTGAAATGACGCGTGCATGGTTTTATGTATTGCATGTGCTTGCAACTGGCTTAACGCAGAATGATATCGGATTGGGCAAAGACAAACCAGCATTCTTGAATGCAATTGCATCTGGATTGATATTTGCAGAAGACGGCGAGAAGCTTTCAAAGAAATTAAAAAATTATCCGGAAATTGAACCAGTGTTAGAACAGTATGGTGCAGATGTACTGCGATTTTATTTGCTTTCAAGTACTGCATTAGGTGAGCCGTATCGGTTTTCCGAAAAAGACATGCGCCAAGTTCAGCGCAATGTGTATTTAACATTATGGAATGTATACAGCATGTTCACGCGCTATGCGAAAGTACATTCGTTCTCTCCCCCTGCCCGAGGGGGAGCTGGAGGGGGTGGGAGTTGGGCGAACTCGAAATCTGCCAATCAACTCGACATATGGATCCTCGCTCGTACCGAGCAGTTAATTGCAGAAGTTACTCGCCATACCGACGCGTATCGTATTGATTCTGCGGCACGAGAATTCGTGACATATATTGATGATTTAAGTAATTGGTATGTGCGCCGATCCAGAACGCGCTTGCAGCATCCTGCACATGAGCAGGAAAAACATGAAGTATTTGGAACATTGCATAGCGTATTAATCCAAGTTGCAAAAGTCCTTGCTCCGTTTATGCCGTTTGTGGCAGAGGAAATGTATCGGAATTTAACGGGAGAAGAATCGGTGCATTTAGTCCCTTGGCCTAAAGCAGAACAATTCGATGCTGTAATTATTGATCGAACAAAAGCGGTCCGCGAAACCATTTCTCAAGCACTTGCAGCCCGTGCTGTTGCCAAAATAAAAGTCCGTCAGCCACTGCAAACACTCGAGCTTTCTTCTTCTGCTGAAGAATTTTTCCCAGAGGATTTGGAAATGATCAAAGAAGAAGTAAACGTAAAAGAAATTCGTCTTACATCTGGTGATGCGTTACAGCTCGATACGGCAATTACTCCGGAATTAAAACAAGAAGGCATTGCGCGGGATATTATTCGATATGTACAAGGATTGCGAAAGCAAGCTGGCTATGCGCTTGATGATAAAATTAGTGTTGCGCTACACACAGATAATAAAGAAATTCTCGATGCAATTGCTACTCATAAAGAAACGGTGATTAGCGCATTGCAAGCAACAAACATTGTTGATGTATTGGAAGATGCGGATGCCATAGAAGAAGTAAAGCTTGAAGGAGAGCTTGTAACTATTGCAGTAAAAAAAATAAAACTCCCCCAGTGAATGTTTTGACATTTCACGTGAGGGAGGTCCCAAGCAGCGCGACCTGATAGTTGCGCTATTTCGGGGGCGGCAATCCTGAAACCGCAAAGCGATTTGGAAGGCCAGAGCGGCGGTTGCTGTTAGGCATTCGCAGGTCATCCTTTATGCTGGAGGGGGCGGGGCGGGTATTTATCGATGAACTGATTGGGGCGTTCTATTTTGCCACTCAATCAGATGATTGCAAAGAACAACTGAATAAAAGAATAATAGCAAAGGCATATTTTTTGTCAACTATTTCTGACAAAGTGGAAAATAAAACAACCACACGAGGAACATCCAGGTGTGGTTGGGGTTGAGTTGAAGGTGCGATGTCAGGCGTGCGCAAGATGGCCGTTGCGCGACTGATCCATTTCACGGATCCTGAGTTCTGCGTTCGCGATGTCTGTGAGCAGTTTGACGCGAACGGCGGCGAAATTCGGCTTCCGAATTCGTTCAAATGCCTGACGCATTTCCGGACTCGACGGGTTCAAGATGCTCTCAGCGAGCTTCTTGTAATGTGTCAACAAGTTTGCGGCGTATGAATACCGACGTTCGCTGATCTCGATCATTATGTCATCGTAATATCTGGACGTTTCGTCCAGAAGAGCCTGCGCTTCTCTGTTGTAGCAGTTGTTGATCTTCTCATTCACGAGATCGAGAAGGGCCCACATTTTTGCGTGATCATCCGGCTGCGTGTGTTCAATCCGGTCCATGGTGATCATTAGACCTTCTTGGGTTTCCAAGTAGTACGCAAACTCGTCGCCTTCGCGTGGGTTTTCGATCTGTTCTTGCCACCACGCAAGGTTAATCTTTTCCCGCTTGGTGGATGTGATCGGCGACGTTGTTGAATTGACGGTCGCAGGAACTTCCACACTCGTCTCGGTTGCGACAGTTTCTGTCGCAGTGGGAACCGGCTCTGTGGACATGGCGTTTTCAATAACTGCCTCGAATTCTTGTTCGGCAGCGGTTACTTGCGCGTGTTCGCGCTGGTCTTCCTCTGCCACAAGGGCTTCGAAATACTTCACGACTCCACGTGCGATTTCCAACAATGCGACTGTTTTCTTCGATGCCATGATTCCGTTTCCTTTAAAAAAGGGTGTTTGTGGAAATGGCACCATATGCCATATTCCTATTGAGATT
>DATIIA010000009.1:0-12184 GCA_035480115.1 Candidatus Anderseniibacteriota bacterium
AACCTAATGAATTAACTCAAAAAGGAGAAAAAATTAAATCTCTACAAAGGGAATTAGCATCGCAGCAACGTGCAAAACAAACAAAAAAGATAGAAGAGATAAAGCAAGAAATTGATACCTTACAGGCAGAAATACAAACCGAAAAAGAAGAATGGCAAAAAAGAGCTGGAACTGCATTTTCTGAAGTTACTTCGGATGATATTGAGCATATTGTTTCTTCATGGACTGGTATTCCGGTTGAAAAATTGACTACATCAGAGCGGGAAAAATTGCTCAATTTTGAACGAGAGCTTCATCGATTAGTGATTGCTCAAGATGAGGCGGTAGGCGCAGTGAGCGATGCAATTCGAAGGAATCGTTCTGGTCTCAAGGACCCTCAAAGACCTCAAGGATCATTCTTGTTTCTGGGTCCTACTGGCGTAGGAAAGACCGAGCTAACACATGCTATCGCTAGCGTGCTATTTAGTGATAAAGATGCAGTAATAAGATTAGATATGTCGGAATATATGGAAAAGCATGCTGTTGCACGGATGATTGGGTCTCCACCGGGATACATCGGGCATGAGGAAGGAGGACAGCTAACAGAAGCGGTACGAAGAAAGCCTCACTGTGTTATTTTGCTTGATGAAATCGAAAAAGCACACAGCGACGTATGGAATATCCTATTACAAGTTCTTGATGATGGACGTTTAACGGACGGGAAAGGCAGGGTAGTCGACTTTAGGAATACGCTTATTATTATGACGAGCAATATCGGAAGTGAGATTATTCAGCAAACTGCCGCCCAAATGCAAGATAAAGATGCGTGGAGCGAAACAAAGAGGCTTGTTCTAGAAAAGGTGAAGACAGTATTTCGGCCAGAGTTTATTAATCGGATTGATGAAATCATAGTATTCCATCAGTTGGATAAAGTAAGTGTTCAAAAGATAACTGATATGATGTTGGGCGATGTTATTAAAAAAGTAGAAGCAAAAGGGCTCCATCTAGTTATCAGCGAAGAAGTACGAAATAGGGTTGCTCAAGATGGATTTGACCCAGAATTCGGTGCACGACCGCTCCGCCGAGAAATTCAGAGAAGGTTAGAAAATAAGCTCGGTACGTTGCTGTTAGAAGGAGCATATGTGGCGGGCTCCACAATACGGGCAGTATTGCAAGGGGACGAGGTTGTATTTAAAAGTATGGACAATTAGTCTCCCCGAGCGCAGAATAGAGCATATATATGGCATACCCCCTGCGAGGAACCAGAAGAGAGCGGACAATGCTTCGCATACAGGCATTATTGGAATTAAGCGGAAGAGGAGAAGGGGATTTTAATCAGATGCTTCATATAGTTAGCGAAGCCCCAGACACTGCTACGGCCGTGTTTGAAGTCTTGCAATTCTTAGGCGTTGAAAATAGTGCATTGCAAGAAAAGTGGAGCAAACATATAGCACAAGTATGGTTTGAACTTCACCCCACTATTCCTTCGGCCTTGAATTTGCGCATTATGAGTCATGATATTATGTGTTCCGATGCTCTTCTTGAGGCCCATGGATTATTACAAGAACTTTTGGAGAATCCAAGCCGCGCAGGGGATTATCTTGAAGGAGGAATACTGAGTGAAAAAGATGAACAGCGTATTGCTAATGCATTATATGTGTTTAAAGCTGACCCATTACGCGTAAGGCGAACCTGTGCCATCTTAGAGGAACTGCGACTTGTTCGCCAGGTGAAACGGGAAATTCGCGTAGTAAAATCAAGATTTGCTCGATTCCAGGCACTTCCACTTTCTGCGCAGTATTATTTGCTGTGGCATATTGATATGTATCATTTAGATTGGAAAGAGTATGTAGGAAGTCTTCGGTCGCATATGGCTGTATTCCAGCAATATTTGCCCATGATTTGGGAGATGCTAGAACATACAACGAGTGGCCAGACGCATTCAGTTGATGAATTTGCTTGGCATGTTGTTCGCGCATTTCGCCCCCTGTGGCAGCAGGAAAATGCACTGGGATTGTATGAGCAATCTGCATTGCAAAGTATGGTCGACCAATGGCTTATTGGAAATGTTTTTGCTCGCTATGGGCTTATAGAGTATGGAGATTCTTCGAATGAGGCTATGCCTCGGTTATTTTCTTGGACTCGTGCCGGGGTTTCTTTGCTAGATTCTGAGCGAACTATCAAATTGCCATGCGCAATTGATGTATTAGAGTAAAATTTTATTTTTTGGGATGATGGTATTGTTCGTGAATTGACTGCAGGTGAGTATCGGTAAAGTGAGTGTAGATTTGGGTGGTAGTAATAGAAGAATGTCCCAGTAATTGCTGAACATGACGTATATCAGCTCCATTTTGCAAAAGGTCGGTCGCAAAGGAGTGTCGAAGGGTGTGTGGGGTGATGTCCTTTGTAATTCCAGCTTGAACAGCGCGGCGTTTAATAATTCGTTGCATAGTCCTAGTACTTAGTCGGAGATCTTCTTGGTCGCCGATTCCTTTTTTATGACGAATAAATAAAGCAGGGTCGATATCTTGGCGATGGGAAATATATTGCAAACTAGCTTTTTTTGCAGATTCTGAAAGAAAAACCACTCGTATCTTATTGCCTTTTCCTCGCACAGGGATTTCATTGGTATGTTCTCGGATATCATCCCGATTTAACGTTGCGGCTTCAGATATTCGTACGCCAGTTGAAAATAAGATCGTCAGAAGGGCGATATCTCTCTCATCTTCTATAGAAACACCTGTAATAGAGGATAATAACAGGTCTATTTCTTCCGGATACAGCACGTCAATATCTCGTTCAGGTAACTTTGCGAGCTCTACGCGATCAGGAGAAAGACATGAAATATCTTGTTTTGCTACGTAGGTGAGAAATTGTCGGATAGCAATAAGGTAGTAGTTCTGGGTGGCCAATGCTACGCCCGTACCGGAATTTGCCTCTTCATGAAGCCATCTTCTGAATAATCGTACGGAATGAATCGTAATATCTTCTATGGCAGTAATGCCCTGATGTTCAAAAAATGCGCGTAAATAAAAATCATAATTTTTTGCTGTTTTGTAAGATCTTCCCTGTCCAATTTCCAAATTTTCTAAAAAGTCGTTTTTCAGGTCCAGCAAGGAAGATTCCATGCATATAAGTATATGCTCTTTACTTTTTTATGGAACTATGTACGATAGGGAAATATGAGCAAGGTTGAAGAAAGGAAACAATCCATTATTAAGAAGTACAAGATTCACACTGAAGATACTGGTTCTCCAGAAGTTCAAATTGCTATTTTTTCTGAAAAAATCGAGGAATTGGCTGGGCATCTTAAGAATAACAAAAAAGATCATCATAGCAGGAGAGGGTTACTAGGAATGGTAAGCAAGCGAAAGCGCTTATTGTCATATTTGAAGCGTCAGGACGAAAAAAGGTACCAAGCGCTTACAAAAAAATTAGGCCTCAAGCAGGTGTGAGTGCGCCGGGACAATTTCCCCAACAACGAGTGGGGGTTTTTGTGGACATACAGAATATGTACTATTCCGCACGAGCTATCCATGCCCGAAAGGTAAATTTTAAAAATGTGCTAGATCAAGCTGTTTCTGGTCGCCAACTGGTTCGAGCTATTGCATACGGTATTACAACAGAGGAAGCGCATGAAGGAGAATTCCATGATGCTCTTGCCGGCCAAGGCTTTGAAGTAAAAACAAAACCACTTCAAACATTTATTGGCGGTCAGAAGAAGGGGGATTGGGATGTGGGTATTGCAACTGACGTATTGAGATTAGAGCCGAAAATTGATGTAGCGGTGCTTGTGTGCGGGGATGGGGACTTTGTTCCTATGGTTGAGTTCGCCAAGGAAAAGGGGCTGCGAGTTGAAGTAGTCAGTTTTCGAGAGAGTACAGCAAAGACGCTTATCGAAAGCGCTGATAGTTTTTTTGATCTATCAAGCAATATTGATCGTTTCTTAATAAAGGATGCGAAACGGCCAAGTCGATCAAAAAGAAGCGTCAAGATATTGTCCTAGCATGGCACGTGTCGCGATGATGTTCATAGCGACACGTGATCATTCTTAACACTATTCGTTCTGCATACCTGCAACAATATCTTTGGACTTGTGCGGCATATATGCCCTAGAAGCCTGAAGATATGCGTATTATTGTGGTCGTATGTGGACGAGGCATACATATATGAATAATGAATTACAAAAAGAAGTAACAGGAATAGTCGGCTCAAAAGAAATGAATATCATTACCGGGAAGCTTGCGAAGCAGGCGCACGGCTCTGTGGTTGTGAAGTATGGAGAAACTATTGTTCTTGGCACTGCAACAATGGGGCATCCCATGTCTCCTGATGCAGATTTTCTTCCGTTACTCGTTGAATATGATGAAAAGTTTTACGCAGCCGGAAAAATAAAAGGAAGCCGTTTTATGAAACGGGAAGGTAAGCCCCATGATGATGCTATTTTAACTGCGCGTCTTATTGATCGCTCTATACGGCCGTTATTTCCAAAAGGAATGATTAATGACGTTCAGGTTGTATTAACAGTGCTTTCCTATGATGGGGTGAACGATCCTGATGTGCTTGCAATGATTGCAGCGTGCGGAGCGCTCATGGTAAGTGGTATTCCATGGGAAGGCCCCTTAGGAGCAACGCGCGTTGGTATGGTAGATGGCGCCTATGTGATTAACCCGACAATGGATGAACGAGAAAAAAGCAAACTAGACTTACTTCTTGCAGGAACGGCTCAGGATATATCGATGCTTGAAGCAGGTGCGCATGAAATACCGGAGTCGGCTGTGCTGGATGCAATAGAGTTAGGTCAGAAGGGTATCGGCGAAGTAGTTAATTTATTAACGAAACTTCAGGGTATGGTTTCTGCGCCACTAAGAGAAGCTATATATGCGAAGAAAAATGAGGATCATATTACTGTCATAGAAAACCTATGCGTGCCTTTGTTAAGATCCAAACTATCCCAATCAAAAGGGAAAGATGATATCGCCCAAGCTGAACGAGATACTGTCATTGCGGTGCTCGAGCAGCTATCAGAAGAGCAGAAAGAAGACATTTCTGAACATGAAGTACGAAGTATCATTCATATTGCACATGGAAAAGTTACGCGAGACCGTGTTTTGGAAGAAGATGCGCGAAGCGATGGAAGGGCTCTTACGCAGGTTCGCCCGCTTGCTATTGATGCGGGCGTCCTACCCCGAGCGCATGGTACCGGTTTGTTTCAACGTGGAGATACTCAGGTTCTCACCGTACTAACACTCGGAGGGCCAGACGATTCCTTAATAGTTGATACGATTCGAAGCGAAGAGAAAAAACGGTATATTCATTATTATAATTTTCCGGCGTTTTCAGTCGGTGAAATTCGTCCCAGCAGAGGCCCTGGACGAAGAGAAATTGGCCATGGAGCCTTAGCAGAGCGTGCGTTACTGGCAGTATTGCCGGAATATGAAAAGTGGCCTTATACAATGCTCCTGGTATCGGAAGTGTTGGAAAGCAATGGATCATCTTCTATGGCTTCTGTATGCGGATCTTCTCTAGCATTAATGGATGCAGGAGTTCCAATTACACGCCCAGTAGCCGGCATTGCAATGGGACTTATGTCAGATGGAAAGGCAATATACAAAGTAATTACTGATATCGCAGGTATGGAAGATGAAAAAGGAGATATGGATTTTAAAGTTGCGGGTACAGAAGTAGGTATAACGGCGCTCCAAATGGATATTAAGGTGACTGGTCTTACACGGGATATTTTATCTAAAGCCCTTGAGCAAGCGCGTGAGGCTCGAATGCATATTTTAGGTGAAATGAATAAGGTTCTTGATGCGCCAAGAAGCGAATTATCGAAATATGCTCCAAGAATCCACACGATGCGCATTTCTGTTGAAAAAATTGGAGACCTCATTGGTCCGAAGGGAAAAAATATCAACGAAATTATTGATCAAACCGGCGCAAGTATTAGCGTTGAAGATGACGGATTAGTTGCAATCGTAACAAACGATGGCGAAGCGATGGAACGAGCTATAAAAATGGTAAGCGATCTTACTCGAGAGATTAAAGTTGGGGATCGTTTTGAAGGCAAGGTAGTCCGTATCATGGATTTTGGAGCATTCGTGCAGCTTGTCCCAAATATTGATGGTCTTGTTCATATATCGCAGTTCCGGGATGAGCGCGTCGAAAGCGTGTCTGATGTGGTAAAAGTAGGAGACGTTATATCAGTAGTAGTATTAGAAATTGATCAATTAGGAAGAATTAATCTTTCCCACAAAGCAACAAAAAAGTAGTACAATAGAGAGTAATGGGGGAGGGTATTACAATTCGTACCATGAAAGACGATATTGCCAGTTTGCATGGGCAACCGCCGTCTTCCTTTAATACTCAAGAATTACCTAAAAAACATAGTAAGTATGAAGTAAAGAAAGAGCTTTCTCCTATTCCTCAACGTGCAACACATATGAGGCACATGAGTGGTCTTATCATTCGCGCCAGCATTGGTTTTGTCGCTATTCTTGCGCTTATTACAGGAGCCTGGTTTGCTTATACGAATATTCATATTGGAAATAATCCAAAAAGCTTATCGTCGACTCCTCTTGAAATTGCAGATGTTATTCCTCGTTCTGTAATGGGCATCGTTACATATGATGTATCAAATGCTGATAATCGTTCTACGATTACATCTTTGTGGGGTTCTGAGCAGCAACAAGCTGGCCAAAATCCTATTAACGGTAACCCAACAGCTATTCTTTCTGTTGGCGGTATTCAAGCAGTCTACTTTTTCACATTGCCTGGCGATTCAATGCCATTTCTTATAGTGAAAAGTACTACTGAAAGCAAGCAGTTCTTATCTCAGTTAAGCGACGTAAAGTATGTTGAAAACGGCGGATGGCTTATTGCTCATGCCTCGAGTATTGATTCCTATATTTCAGAGGTTGCAAAAGAATCGTTTGCTTCCTCATCAGATGCGCCCCTCCTTTCGGGCAATGGATTTGTTGCGAGATATATAATTAGCCCTTCCAGTGTTCCGCAAATTTTTTCTTTACCATCAAATATGACGGTAAATAGCAAGCAGCTTGTATTTGATATTAATCAGCCTCCTCAAAACAATGTTATACAATCGCAATATACTCTATCGGAAACCGCCGTTCCTTCGGCAGTTATACCGGATACAACTCAATTAGCTTCGCTTATTCCAAATGATCCTCATTTTTTAAGAGTTGGATCTAATTTCTTTGAGGATATTTCATCATTTCAAAATTCTACTTCATCATTCGATCCCACAATTTTCAAACAACCTGCCATTCAGCAGTTTATTGCACAGTTAACTACACCCTATGCCCTATACACAAGGACGGGCGCAGATGGTGTTGCTGATACCGGCCTTATTGTCCAACTGCCCTCGAATCTTATTGCAAAGTTAGGCCACCAAAGCCAGGTCGTTGAAGATCTCCTAACATCCTTTGCTCCATTTGTAACGGGAAGGCAATTGCATCCACAAATTGTCTTTGGGGATTCTAGTGATGGTCCTATTCCGATCCGCTATGCAAACCTTGAAGGTCAAACGGCGTCATTGGATTATACAATAGGGGATAACTATATTCTTATATCTTCATCACGAGAAGGTATGCATGCGTTGTCTGCGATGGCTGCTGGGCAAAATAATTCTATGCTTCAGAATGATCCTTGGGCACAACTTATTAAAGCAGCGCCATCTTTCGTCCCAAGCGATATGGTGACTGGATCCATTGCTGATCCTGCAATGCTATCGTTACTGCCCAAATCGAGCACAGATAGCACTATTTCAATCGTCATTTCAACCAAAAAAGATAATACTGGCATTACTACTCACGCAACACTATCATTACATAAATGAAGCGCTGGCATTACTATCTGCTGTACGGAAGTACTATAAGTTTATTAATTATTGCTGCAACTATGATAGCTAGTTCTTCTCTTTGGTTTTTGCGAGGGATGTTAGGTAATACTCAAGGAGTTATTGAATTTGGATACGAGCCAAGTGCCATGCATGGAAGTAATCAAAAAGTAATGGATCAGAGTATGCCTGTTGCTCTCACTTCTTTAGGAATCTCTCTTTCTCATTATTATCGCTTTATATACATCCAAGATAGGTCAGAAGAGTATATTGCATGCATTCCAACTATTACAAATCAGCTCCACGCAGGAAGCGAGATGAGAAAAAATGGATGGAAAGTACATCGATTTGCATGGATGCTTTATGGAGAAAAGCCAGTTCATGGCTCTGTTAACTACATAACAGGAAATTCTATTCAAAGAAATGATAGTATAGTCACGGGCATACAAGAAGTTTTTGCATCTATTTTTATTCGTCGTCTACCAGTGAATCCAGTAGCCATAGTGCGGGTAATTCCAGGTTTTTTTGGCTTTGAAAACGGACTTTCTGCCTATATAACGCAAAACAATGATGGGATGCATGCAGCCCTTAGATATGATGGAGGCATAGTACAAGGATCAAGTCGGAAGGCTAGCAGCGTGTTACCAGATAAAAAAAGTATGTACGTTGCTATACAAAGCGATATATTAAAGAATGTTTCTCCGCAGTTTCTTGCCGCCTTCAATGGACTGGCGAGTAAAAATTTAAGTTTTACAAAGACAAATCCTGATATTATTTCAACTATTCCAGATAACAATTCAGTACATTTTCTCCAAGAAGATAGCAATTGGGCAATTGGAGTAATAGGAAAAACGAATACATTTCAAAATAATATACTTCGATACATGAAAGATGAACAAGGAGCGCGTCACCCAGTGAAAAGAGGATTCAAGCTTCCAGACGGAACAATCGGTCATGAGTATATAGCATCTTCACCGGTAATTAACTTTTTAAATATTGATGCAAGCTCTCAATGTAAAAAATCAACTGGGTATGATGAGCAATTCTTCATGTGTGAAAATAGCGACAAGGTAGTAATCTCTCGTGATCAACAGTCCGCTGAAAAGCTATTAGCAAAAATGAGCGCTACATCTGAGGTAGCGAAGGGGAGCGTTCCATCATCCATACTCCAATTAATTATTCCTGCAGCCAATGGATCGTCTGCCAGCTTTGTTGCTGATACTCATACAGCAGATATTTGGTTGAATCACGATTGAGCAATAGATGTGTTCAAAAAAAGTGCTTTTTATTTTGACCCAGGTACAGAAAACTGCTATAATTGGAATATCGCTCAGTAAAAGGCACTGAGAAATAACACAAATAAGCAAAACAAAACAAGATCCTGATGAGAAACTCTCGCGAAACGCATTCAGGATCACATTGAGAAATAAGATAGCACGTTAACAATATAATCGGTGTTGGTAGGGGGGCGTGATGAGGGAATTCCTTCTTCGTGCTTCCTTACCGAAGCATACCCACACTATGAGGACGAGCTACTCTGCTAGTAGCCACACATATAAAAACAAATAAAAAGGAAAAAGTATTGTACATTTGATCTTTATAGCGGAGAAGGTTGCGCTATATACGTGTTGATTTATTCAATCGTATGTAACTGGAACCGCAATTATAGTGAGGGACTATTCTATGGAGCAGGACATAGGATGATGCACATAGTTCTTGCTTAACAAAATGCTATGTCGGGCAGGTGCTTGTTGATAAATCTATTATCACTAAGTATCTGCCTGACCTGGCTGTAGGCACGAGCTCGGGGGCTCACAGGGGTCAATTATTTTTTATTTGCGCCCTACTGTGGGCCACCAATTTTTTTTACATATGCACACACAAGATTTCATAAACGAGATGAAGGATAGGCTTGAGGAGGAGAGAAAACAGCTGCTTCACGAGCTTGCACAGGCTCAAATGCCTGAATATGGAAGAAGCGAAGAGGAGAATGTTACAGAAATGGAAGATTATCAATCTGTTATGGCAACAACGAATGCTGCCAAAGAACGGTTGAATGAAGTTGAGGAAGCGTTACAGCGCATACAAGATACTACCTATGGGGTTACAGAAGATGGAAAAGAAATTCCAGAAGAACGATTGCGAGCAAACCCCGCAGCAAAGACGCTTATTGTATAAGCGTCTTTTTGCGCTATTTATTATAGCGTTTTGTCTACTCCGTGGAGTTGCAGAAATTTTTATATCCGCTGTCCCTGACGCATTACATAATACTGGCACTGCTTTCGCCGTTCATGTGTATAGCTGGATTCTTATAGCAATTATAGTGGGTAGTTTACTATTAGTTATAAGAATGATAGTTTCTGCCTATAGTTTTTTATATAGCGTTCTTCTTGTTATTATTCTAGCAGCAGGCGCAAACAATATCTTTGAGCGAATAGCGTACGGTGCAGTCATTGATCCTATACGCATACAAAATTGGCAGGGGAACAGTGCGGATATTGTAATTGGCATAGGATGTATTTTGCTAATCTGGGGTATGATACAAAAGAAGAATATTTAACACCATTCATGCCAGCACATATACAGTCCGCAGCCGTATTTGGGATAGATGCAATAAGCGTCGATGTTGAGGTGGATGTATTACAGGGCCTTCCAAGTTTTACGCTTGTTGGGCTAACAGACAAAGCAATTCAAGAGTCTCGGGAGCGAATGACTGCAGCGCTCACGAATTCAGGATATACGCCCCCAAGGAGAAAAACGATTGTTTCTCTTGCGCCAGCGAGCCTAAAAAAAGAGGGCTCGCTCTATGACGTACCAATAGCCATTGGATTTCTTTGTGCGAGCGAGCAAATTATCGTTCGAGAGGATGTTTTGAACAACGCTTGGTTTGTAGGCGAGCTCGGCCTTGATGGAAGTATTCGATTCGTTCATGGAGTGCTGCCAATAGCGCTTGCTGCAATTAGAAGTGGGGTAAAGCGACTGTATGTTCCTTTTGGAAATGCAAAAGAAGTTGCGGAAATTGCTGATCAAATACAGATATATCCTGTTGGGTCTTTAACTGAGCTCGTTCTTTGCCTGGTAGAAGATGCCACAGCACCGTTTCAAGCAGTTGCGTGGGGGTTTGGAGAAGAAAGCGAGCTCGATAAGACGAAACCAGAAATAGATATGAACGAAATTCGCGGCCAAGAACATGCAAAGCGCGCATTAGTGATTTGTGCTGCTGGAGGCCATAACGGATTATTAATTGGGCCGCCAGGAACCGGCAAAACATTGCTGGCGCGGGCAATGGTTGGGATATTGCCTCAACTAAGCAGAGAAGAATCGTTTACTGTTACTTCTATTTATTCCATTGCAGGGCTATTGCATGCATCCGATGGACTAATGAAACGGCGCCCATTTAGAAGTCCGCACCATGGGGCTTCCAGCGCTGCT
Source organism: Candidatus Anderseniibacteriota bacterium (assembly GCA_035480115.1). Classification (GTDB taxonomy): domain Bacteria; phylum Patescibacteriota; class Andersenbacteria; order UBA10190; family UBA10190; genus HO2-45-11b. Next base: position 11,270 of record DATIIA010000009.1, read on the forward strand.
TTAGTGGGAGGAGGCACTATGCCCAAGCCTGGAGAAGTTACATTAGCTCATCATGGCGTCTTGTTTTTAGACGAACTTCCTGAATTTCCTCGAACAGTATTAGAGCAGCTACGTGCTCCTATAGAAGACGGAATGGTTACCGTATCGCGTGCAGCCCACACGGTGCGATTTCCCGCACGTACAATGCTTGTTGCAGCAATGAACCCATGTCCTTGCGGATTCGTGGGAAGCCAAAGAAAATCATGCTCATGTTCTGCAAACGATATTAGCAGATATCAGCGCAGAATTTCAGGACCGATGCTCGATCGGTTTGATCTCCATGTGTTAGTCAATGATGTTCCTGCAGAAGAATTGTTATCTACACAGCGATCGGGAGCATCTTCAAAAGAATATGCGGACATCGTATTGCAGGCACGAGAAAAACAATGGGCACGGCAAGGCAAAGTAAATGCTGAATTAAAGCCAAGTGAGTTAATGCAATACTGCGTTATTGATCAGGATAGCAGATCTTTGCTCATTAAAGCGCAAAATAGGTTTCGACTTTCTTCCCGAGGAATCCATAGGTTATTAAAAGTAGCACTTACCATTGCCGATATTTCGCAGTCAGACAAGATTGAAACAAACCATTTAGCAGAAGCATTGCAGTACCGAGAGCAGCTCGCAACTGCATTGCCTGATTTTGCGTAGGTAGGTGTGCTATGATGCAAGAAAGTAAACGTATTGGTCTGTGAAAAATATATCACCTCATACAATATTTCATTCTTTTTTATATGGAGCAGCATCGGTGCTTTTTGCTGCTAATTTATTTTTTCTCGCACGCGCACTATTTTCCGGGGAGTTTTTCCCGGTAGTTCCACTTCTTACCGGAATATGTATTACTGGAGGATTGCTTATTATTTTGTATGCAGAAGGAAA
>DATIIA010000010.1:0-6873 GCA_035480115.1 Candidatus Anderseniibacteriota bacterium
ATTCACAATTTTCCCATCGCGTGGGAATCCAAAGATGGAAGCAAGCTTGATACGACAACACTTATTATATCTGCATTTTCTATTCTGCCGCTCATTATAAGTATCAAAAAGCAAGAACGTTCGAGAAAAACCATTCCTGCATGAAAATTGCTTTCGTCACAACACAATCGTTATTACAGCCAACTCTTATTGGAAGAATTATTCCTATCGCAAATGAATTAAGTAAAAAAGGCAATGAAGTGACTGTATTAATTCACGAAGAGCAAAACTCCTCACCCCCTTCCTCCCCCAAAAAAGGAGAGGGACTGCGCATTGTTAGTACAGGTAAGAATCCGTTTACACGAACAGATACTGGAAAAAAGCGGCAGCGTGGAATAAGGCTTGCATGGACATTGTGTAAAAATGCAGTACATGCCGCAAGAGCATTAATTCAATTACGCCCTGAAGTAATTGTCATCGTAAAGCCGCTCCCCGAAAATGTATTTGCCGTATGTCTCGCAAGGATTTTTTTACGAAAAACAAAATTAGTATTAGATGTTGATGACTTTGAGTTATTCGCAAATGTAGTATCTTCTCTGCTTGAACGCATCATGCTGCATTGGTCAGAACGCATGGCATGTAGAATATCATCGCATATCATCGTCGCAACTCCTTTTTTGGGTGATCATATGCAAGCAATTTCTTCCCATACAAACATAACTTCACTTATTCCAACGGGGTATTCATCTTCTGCGCCCCTAATGCCAAATAATCTTGCGCATACCATATTATATATCGGCAGTATTTCTAAGTCTTCCGGGCATCGTGTCGATATGTTACCTGAACTATTAAGGGATGTTCGCAAAGAAGTTCATAATGCAAAGTTGTATATTGCAGGTGCTGGAGATGATGAGTTGATGATTAAAAATCGGATCGCTGAACTTGGCCTAACGAGCGCAGTTACGTGGTTCGGCCGATTTACGGATTCAGATATTTCTGAAATTATCTCCCAGAGCACTATTATTATCGACCCAATTGACGACAGTATTGTTAATCGTGCAAAAAGTAGTTTTCGAACAATGCTTGCATGTGCTGCAGGTATGCCAATTATTACGAGTAATATTGGGATCCGTCCGTTTATTATTCCGAAAGAGTTGCATGAACGATTTTTTGCCCAGACTGGAGATGAACAATCATATGCCCGTATTTGCATAGAAGTTTTAAAAAATCAATTAGATAACAAAGAAACGGCGTTGTTACAGCATGAAGCGAATAGCTATTCAACCGAAGCAACAGCGACAATGTATTATAATTGTCTTGTATGAATTTTCTTGAAGCAATTGCAGTCGTGCTGACACCTTTTCTGCCAGTATTTCTACCTGGAATTTTTTTCATACCCATATCTTCTTTAAATGAAGTTATTTCTAAGGGCGCCCGGATCATGCTTTGGAGCATGAGTATCAATACGCTCTTCTTAATGCTAGGCCTATTGTTTGGCATTCCGGTGCAAATAACATTTCTAGCTACGATACTTATAAGTATCGTAGCTTCGCTAATAAGTAATCGATCATTCTATTCTAGGAATTCAGCATGGAAAGTGCTGCTTGTTTTTCTTATTACATTGCTAGGAACTGCGATTTTTACCGTCCCATTTTTAAGGATTCAGAGCGGTCTACCAACGGGAGATGTTCAAAAAACAATCATCTGGGCACAAGAATCAATTGCGACGCATCATCTACCTGATTACGGTCGTTCATTAACATTTCTAAATCGTGATCCTGTAGATTTTTATACCCCCGGTTTGCACAGTCTTTCGGCGCTTGTACTACGCATGTCTCCTGCTCCGCTTACGAGTATTAGCATATTTTCTATTATTATTGTGGTGTGTATTGGTTGGGTTACAGCTGCGCTAACTAAAGAACTATTTCCAACTAAAAAATATAATTTGCTTCCTCTCATTTCTGTATTATTGCTTATGACAGAATATAGATTTTTACGATACGTTCGAGAACCCGGCTATCATTACCAAAATGCATTTGGTGAATTCTTTTTATTCGGATTAATTTTGCTATTTTTTTCCTTTATTGCACGAAAGAAGTTTTCCGATTTATCTCTATGGATGATATGTGCCGTTGCTCTATTTTTCACCCACCAATTTTCCGCATTCATAGGCGCATTTGCATTTTTATTTGGCTTGCTTGTACTCGCAATTCAGCATGTTTCAGGAATTTCTCATAAAATTCGTGTTCACATGCACGTATTTATTGCTGGTATTGTGGGCGTATGTGCTGCGGGGATAATTGCGATTTTGTTCGGATTAATAAAAAAGATTCCTTCTCTTTTTACTCTTCATCCTCATTTAGCATCGCTGGTGCCTCATATAACCGATTACCCAAGCACTATGGGAGAGGTGTGGTTCATCGCAGGAATTGTTGGAATTGTATTTCTGATGATTGATAAGGCATATATATTTGCTGCCATGGCAGTTGCGCTATTCGCATTATCACAGGGCCCGAATTTCGGCATTGATATTCCACCCGTCCGTGCTCTCTTTTATTCAGCAGTTCCGCTTTCTATTGCGGGAGCATACTTTTTCTGGAAGATTGGGTCACAAAAAAAGTCTTTATTTATCGCAACAACCATTATTGTTATTATTGCTACAATGTCATCCGTACAGCGCGCATATGGAGCCCTGGATCACGCTGTTCGCACGAATTCAACTCTGACAAGCGAACAGCAATATTTAATAAATAGATTGCACACAGATAAAGAAGCAGGAGGTATTCTTATAGACGATTATGATCGCCGATCCGCCTCATGGTTGGTGTTATCGGAACATCCGATGATGACGCGTATATCTTCAGATCTGCAGACACAAATGAATGAAGCCGGCCAATCCCCTGTTCGCAATCAGCTCTATATGAACCAGTTGGATTATGAAAAAATATTTGCATTAGGGAGCATGCCTGAAATAAATAATCTATTACTACAGCACGAATTTAATTGGGTTACTGGTGTTGCAGATTCGTCTGAAAACGCCTTTTCGCATAATCCTGTATTGCAAGAATATGCAACTGCGGGCGATATCGTTGTATACAAAAATACAAAGCAACAAGTCCCTTGCGAAACTGGTTCGTTGTGTGAATTTTTACTCCGACCTTCTACGCTCGCGAATGACATAGGAGATGACGAGGATACGTTTGAACATTTAGAGGCAAGTATCCGAACGCCAAGGTTATCTGATCCAAAAAACGTAGGGAATACTACGTATCGTGAAACAACATCCCCGATTATTCCTTTAGAATTTAACATTGGTGATTACGTTCAAAAAATATGGGCATCACAATCACACTATATGTTTGCAATCAAACTAGTAAAACCCGTATCAGGGCTTGTACTTAAGACTGCTCACGGAAAATCTATTCCCCTTGAAGCAAATACTATAAACATAATTACGATGCAGCCCGAAGATGTACAAATTGACGATCAGGGATTTGTAACGTTTACTATAGACAATCCTCGTGAAACCCCAGTAGATATAGATTTAATAGCTCTCGGACTATGAAACAGACAAAATTAACTGGCGCTATTGCACTCATGGTAGCTCAAGCGATCGTTCTTTTATTTGGATACGCTACTCATGTTTTGATTGGTCGCTTGCTTGGCCCTGCAGAATATGGAATATATGGAATCGTTCTTTCTATTCAAACTATTTTCGGTATGTTGCTTACACTCGGGGTTCCGAGCGCCGTGTCGAAATTCGTTGCACAAGATGCCGTGCATGCAAAAGCTATTTTATCGCATGCGTTAAAGCTGCAGCTCGTCATTAGCATTGCGCTGTCAGTACTGCTCGCATTAGCATCACCTCTTATTGCATATGTATTGCACGACCCATCATTAGTAATGTACGTGCTATTCGTTTCAGTCATTATCTTTTTCCAGGCATTTTACCCTGTATATGTCCAGTTTTTAAGCGGAATGCATCGTTTTAATGCTCAAGCTTTTTTGACATCTATATATGCAATTGCAAAATTAGTTGGGGCGCTTGCGCTTCTCTATTTCTTTTCTCTGTATGGAGCCCTCGCGGGGTTTGCGATTGGAGGAATTATTGCTGCCTTACTAGGTTGGTACTGGACGCGAGGAATTCCTAAAATTGAAGGATATAGCATTCATCTAAAATCATTTTTATCATTTGCAGGAACATACGCCATTATTCTAGTTGGATTACAAGTATTAATGAGTCAAGACTTATTCATGGTGAAAGCGTTGCTTAAAAATGATGTGCTTGCAGGATATTATAATGCAGCTGTTACCCTATCAAGAATTTCCTACATGCTTTTGCAAGGCTTATCGTTCGTTTTGCTACCCAGTGTTGCCGCTCTTACTCGCCCTGGAGCTTCGCATGATAAGGCAGTTCAATTTATACGCGACACGTTGCGGTACCTGATCATATTAATTGTCCCAAGCGTGGCACTAGCGTCTGCTACAAGCAAAGGGCTTATCATATTATTTTTTTCCAATAAATATATTCAAGCTGCGCCCGTTCTTACTGTTCTTATGGTTGGTCTCGGCTGCTTATCGTTTTACCTTTTATTGGCAAATATTGTTGCAGGAGCAGGCAAGCCAAAGGCTGGATTATATATCACGGGACTCATGATTATTATAAGTGCTGCGATTGGCTCATTTTCTATCCCAATGTTTGGATTAATTGGTGCTGCGTGGCAAACGACTATTGCAAGCAGTGTTGGGCTTGCAGCACTCGCAATATACACTTTTCATGTCTTCGCAATTCCCTATCCTATTAAAAGTACTATTAATGTAGGCATTGCTACAGCATGTATGATTATTCCAACGTACATATGGCATGCAACAGGTGTGTTGTTACTTGGACAATACATTGTAGTTGGATTGTTATATCTTGGGGTACTGTGGATTATGGGAGAGGTTACTGAAAAAGATACTACGTATGCTTTATCGATTATTCGTAAATAGTTGCATTGTATTTGCTCTCACAATCGTTATTACGGGCGCAATCTATATGCGTTCTGTAATGTTTTCTGGACCAGTAGATATTGCGCCTTTAGAAACAATCCATGCTATTCCATATCCTGTGCAAGATGGATCTACCATAATTTTGGAAAAGCTTGCGCATGCGGATATTTTTCTACATGCTCCGGTGTTTGCGAAACAACTTGATATTACTCTTACATTTGATCCTAAAAATAGTGTTTCAATAGATGCGGGCATCCGTTCAGGTTCTTTCTGGCTCGGATATGACAAGCAGTTAATCTATAAAAAAGGTATTGATCAGGCAGGAACTCAAACAAAAACACTTCATTTTCCCCTCACCGCTTCATTTGAAGACGTGAATCAGTCAATCGACCTTATGTTATTTGCTCAAAGCCCTCAATCTACAAACGCCGTGGAAGAAGATGATCATGATACCGTCTCATGGAGCATCAGTGATATTCATGCTACCGTACATCCAGTATTCCCACCTATGTCCCAGATAAAAGATTATGTAAAAAGCCTATGGAATCGCGAGCGAGAGATATAGACGCATTATTTGGAATTGCATTTCTGCTATCTGCGGGAATTGTCGCGTGGGCTCGATACTTACATCCTGCAACATTCAGTCCGCTTGTATATTCATTTCTTATTTTTGCAGAATGCATATGCCTAGCGCTGTATTATATACGGAAAAAAATATGAAATATACTCATACTATATATATTATTGCAGTTGCCTGTATTGTGCTTGGATGGTTTTTATTTGGTGTTAAAAGCGATGTAAGATTTGCAGATTTAAAGCCTACTGAAGAATCTAAATACTTAGTTCCTATGCAATCTGGGGTTAGGTATGACGAAGATATTATTGTTCATAATAAGATTATATCGCGCATTGGTATCTATCTTCTTCCGCTCCATCCATTGCTCCAGCATCAAGGAATAATCCACCTTTCGCTCATGAGAGGAAATACCATATTGGAATCTGGCGAAATTAATTCGTCATATATTGATTCTACGGTACCGTCAGAAATTATCTTCGCTCACCCAGTTGCAAGCGCAACTGATGAAACATTGAGAATACGAGTGACTGTTTCGGACAGTATTTCTACTGATATTGCACTGAGAAATAGGGTCCCGGATAATGATTTCGCCGGTGAAGGAGTTGTATTTTCTGTAAATGGAGAACATCAGCAATATCCCTTTGCATATACAGCTTCAGAAGTTCTTCATCCTTCTCTCATGAAACAGGTTGGGGGGCTTTTCATTGCCATTGGACTAGGAATTTTAGTATGGCCATTTATAAAACGACGTTCTCTTATTCAAGATCATCTTATACTCATCACCATTTCAGTCTTACAATCTTTTTCAGCTATTGGAAGTACGACTAATGCTGGTATATATGGATTATTGGTATTCGGCGTTCTATTAGTATCTTGGTGGATTCTTCGGATTGCTGGAAGATCTCGCTTGGCATCTGTATTTGGCGCATGCGTGAGCGCATGTTCTTCATGGATACCGCTTGCGCTGCTTTCTTCTCATGTAACGAAGACGCAGCTTTCATTTAAAGATGCTCTTCTAGACCCGAATCAAATCGTTGTTTCTCATGCTGCGGGCGCATATATCGGTTTTTTTGCACTATTCTTTGCAGTCCTAGGACTATGTATTCTCTCATATAAATGTACGCGCGATACGCGACGGGCAGTAAGGAGCGACCTGGCCATGTTTGTCGCACTAATTATTTCAAGTATTCTCGCATTTACTCACCTATTTAGTATTCCCTCTGCGACAGTTGTTGTAGCTTTTTGTTTTGCATGGTTTGCGTCATTAGGCTTTGACGGAATGCAGCGATTTATAGGAATACGCGATCGATTAGCGTTTGTATTAC
>DATIIA010000011.1:0-14712 GCA_035480115.1 Candidatus Anderseniibacteriota bacterium
GCTGAATACGTCGTTTTGGGATTTCGTCAAAACCAAGGCATTAGATGGCTGGATTATCGCACAGCATGGGTACCAGCATTTATATTTAAAGCATAAAAAAACAGAATTTGCAGGTCTGCCCTATCATGAGCAGTATAAAAAAATTCAGCTTGGCCAAGAAATTCTGAAAGAAAAATTAGGATTTGCTCCAGTATGGTGGATGGCCCCTGCGCATAGCTTTGATAAAGCAACATGCAATGCTTTAAAAGATCTCGGATTTGAATATATTACAGACGGTATTGCATTATATCCATATAAAAAATATGGCCTTACATGGATTCCGCAACAACTATGGCGTCCGCGCGCAATGCCATTTGGAACATGGACGATTTGCCTTCATACAAATACGATGACTGCTCAAGGTATCCAAGATATGATTGAATTTATGAAAAAAAATAAGGCGCAGTTCCAGGACGTATCTCTGCAACCCAAAAAATCGCTATGCAATATTGCCTTTAAAATTATTTGGGGCACTATGTACATATCAAGAAGACTATGAAATCAATATCTGCCTACATCATTCTTGCTTTATTTGCAACTTCGGTATTTCTTACGCTGTTATATTTTGATCACACTAGAATCGTCCCATCGTACATCGAGCAGCAGATACAACACATAAAAGGAGCGCAAGTTACGTTTGACGAACCCATCGACGTTGGTTCGGGATTACTGGTATATGTTGCAGGCAGAATTCTTCATACAAACGATTTTGATACGTTTAAATTGGTGCAACTTATTTTTCTCATAGGCTACTTATGCACCCTATATGCGATTACATTGTCTATAAAACTTACGCTCTTGAGCGTATCCTATGCTCCATTACTCATTGACTCCTTTCAAGCATATACAGCAATCAGCATATGCTTATACGCACTGGCTCTTTTTTTTATTCTGCAAAAAAAGCATGTTGCTGGATTCGCACTGGCAACCCCCTTAATGTTGGTATCTCAAGAATCGTTTGTATTCTATGTCGGGGTGTTGCTGTACTATTTTTTTGCTGAACATTCATATAAAAACTTCACATCCTTAATCTCTTATAGCAAAAAACATGCACCGCTTATTGCGCTTCTGATTACAGCTGTCTGTGTATATTTATACAGCCAATATGCATTTTATGGATCTCCATTTGCTAATTATATCTACAATCAGACTAACCCAAAGACATTTGAATTCCCACTCACTGTTTATATAGTGAGGGTTGCAATATTTTTCTGCATATTTGCAACATCTCTTGTTTTATATCGCTTTAATAAACTACTTTTTTTAATCAACTCACTGTTTTTTGCTACGTATTTGTATTTTGCAATTTTTGGATATGATTATTTGTTTATTGCAATCCAAAGATTCTATTCCGGCTTGATCATGTATTCGATTATCGCAATAGGATTTTATTTGAACATCCCAATGAGACGCGTCCGTCCCGAAACAATTACAACATGACTGCGCGATGGTATACAAACCCGGAAGCGTATGACGCCCGGAAATTAAAACCGCTGGAAGCCTATTTAGAAACATTATGGAAGCCGATTTTTTCTAATCTAGCAAAAAAATATATTCACGATAAAGATGTTATTGCTGATTTTGGATGCGGAACATTGGCCCATATCCGCCTCATGAATCATGCAGCAAAGATATATGCAGTTGACGCGAATAAAACCATGCTTGAATTCGGTATGCAAAAATTATCAGATACCGATCGCTTGAAGGTTGTGGCATTGAACGAATCTGGACTTCATACAAGCATTCCATCATCATCTTGTTCTGTTATATGGTCCGTTGGTCTTATGGAATATGTTGATATTCAGCAACTATTTGCAGAAATGACGAGAGTTGCAAAACCAGGAGCAATCATGCTTATTCAATTTCCGAATGCAAATAATATCGTACATATTGGAATTCGAGTTGCACATGTATTGCAGGCTACCCAAGCAAAACAATACAGAACAACAACAGAAATACGAAGCGTTGCAAACAGATATGGTTGGTTTATAGAAGAGTCAATTTCTACAGGATTTTACATACCTACTCCTACAATTCTTATTCCAATACTATCTCCTATGTGGAAATTATTTAATAAGTTTGGGAATAATACGTTTCTTGTATTAAGGAAATCCACTTCTGAATAACGAGCTTCATATCATAATTCGCGCGTGCATATGCTAATTCCTGTTCAGATAATAGGTTTGCGTATGTGTTATTTGACATGATTTTTTCTAATTCTCGTTTCATGCTTTCGTAATTTCCTTGCACGCAAACTCCTTGGCATGCGACATTTAATGAAAGAATTGGAGTGCCGTACAGACTGGCAAAAATATAAGCATTAGGCGATCCTTCATAATCCGATGTGCCAATAAGGATGCGAGAATTTTTAATAATTGCATTCGTATCTGCAGGAGAAAGTTCGCCATGAAAAGTCAGGTTAGAAAGTATATTCGCCTGCTGTTTATATGTTTCATATAACCTTCGATCCCCAGATTTTGAAAGAATCATGTCGAATTGGTATTGCGGAAATTCCCTTACAAGTGAAAAAAATATATCTGCTCGTTTCACTAATCGGGAAGATCCAATCCATACAATAGTATTTGTCCTAGCTGCTAGAGTAATAGTATGTGCTGGAATATCATATCCATTGGATATGATACTTGACTGCCTGCTATAGAATGATTGCATGTCGTTTTTCTGCCTTTCATGTTGCACAACGATGCGGTGCGCATATCGAATTCCAATTCTATATAAAAAACGAGACAGAGGATCAAGTACCCTTTCTTTTTTAAGATTACAATCGACATCACTTGCGGTACGAAAAATATATTTTGCATTATATACAAAACAATAAAGTGCTAACAATCCTATCTCCGGACCTGCAGGAGAAGAAATAACAATATCTGGTTTAGCAGTACGTAATGCTCTGAAAAATAAAATTGGCGCTAATATGAGATTAGCAATTTTTTTATCAAGGCGGAATGCTGAAATAATAGTAATTTTCTTGCGATGTTCAATTCTGGATTGCCCAAAATCACCCACGATACAACTTACATTAAACAATGCATGATTAGAAAGTGTGGTTGCTAGTGCATGGATCTGCAATTCGGTGCCGCCTAACTGAGCTGCACTTTTTGGATTAAAGAGTTTATATGCATTAAAACACACGAAACTAACTCGAATTCTGTCTTTTGCATGTGCCATAGAGTGTGGATACAATAGCTTCATACCATATGTGTGGCATTGCGGGCAAAGTATCGTTAGGAATGCGGAATGTCACAGATTCTGAAATTTTTGCTATGAATGCCGCTATTGCTCATCGGGGGCCAGATGATGAGGGCATATATGTTTCTCCTAGTCGTAAAGTGGGGTTAGGACATCGAAGATTATCTATTATTGATCTCTCCCCTGCTGGCAAACAGCCCATGAGATACTTAGATCGCTATCAGATAGTATTTAACGGCGAAATATATAATTTTCAGGAACAAAAAAAGAAACTTATTTTGGAAGGATACGAATTTAAATCAGATACAGATACTGAGGTTATACTCGCCCTTTATGACAAATATAAAAAACAGTGCGTAGAGTATTTACGCGGAATGTTTGCGTTTGCAATCTATGACGAGAAAGATAATACGATATTTTGTGCGCGAGACAGAGTGGGTCAGAAACCTTTTAAGTATTATCAGAATGAAAACGTATTTATATTTGCATCTGAGCTTAAAGCAATTCTTACACAGCCAGAATACAAAAAAGATCCTGATCGCGATGCTATTTTTGATTTTCTTATTTTGCAGTACGTTCCAGAGGATTCTACTGGATTTCAAAATATCAAAAAGTTATTACCAGGGCATATTTTATTCATAGACATTGAAAAAAAAGAAACCAACATAGAACAATATTGGGATATAAAGTACTTTGCGCAGAACGATGTTTCGGAGCAAGCGTGGACAGGTATCATTAGAGAAAAGCTTCAAGAATCTGTAGAGGAACAAATGGTTGCGGATGTTCCAGTCGGAGCGATGCTTTCAGGGGGTATCGACTCGTCCGTAATCGTATCTTTAATGGCAGAATGCTCTACAAAACCAATCGAAACATTCTCCGTTGGATTCACTGGAGAAACACTAAGTGAGTTGCCGTATGCGCGACAAGTTTCTAAAAAATTTAAAACCAATCATCATGAGCTATATATTAAACCTGCTAGCACGGAAATTCTTCAGCAGCTAGTAGAAATTATGGAAGAGCCATTTGGTGATCATGGAGCGCTTCCGACACTTCTCATAAGCAAGCTTATGAAAGAGCATGTAACCGTTGCGTTAAACGGAGATGGTGGAGATGAAAACTTTGCAGGATACGATCGATATACAGCAGTAAAGGTAGCAAATATACTCGCGCCATATGCAAAACCTATCGCATTACTCGGCAATGTTCTTCCCAATATATCTAAAATAGACAGAGTTCATCGGTTCATTGAGTCGCTCTCCTTTTCTCCAGAACGACGATATCTCGAATATATTTGCTATATGTCTCCGGAAGTATTGCATCGAAATTCTATACCGGCGATAAAGAGTGCATTTGCGTCTGCTGAATTTTCAGACTGGTTACAACAATTACTTTCAGTTGATCTTCATACCTACTTGCCAGGTGCCTTACTTCCAAAAGTAGATATGACGACAATGGCATATTCCCTAGAAGCTCGTTCCCCCTTCTTTGACCATCGTTTTATAGAAATGGCTGCCCAAATACCTTCTAATCTTAAAATTAAGGGGTTTAATAATAGGAAATATATTCTTAAATCTGCTTTTAGAAATATAATACCGAACGATATTCTCGATAGAAAAAAAAGAGGATTCAGTGTACCTCTTTCGGAATGGTTCCAAGATAATTTTTTGTTGTTTGTATCATCGATCCTTACTTCTCCATCTGCTCGGATACGAGAATATGTGAATCATGAGTATGTAAGAGATATATTGCGTATTCATGAACACCTAGGTACGCAAGGGCGGCAATTATGGATACTGCTTATGCTTGAGTTATGGTTAAAACATTATGATCTCTAGGTCTATTTCAGTAACCTTGTAATGAATTTCATGACATCTACGAATTCTACGGAAGATTTATTGCCCACTATTTGAACAGCAAGCGCTCCCACAACATTCCCTAAGAATGAAATGATATCCTGAGAAATTCCTGCCCCATACGCAGGTGCAGTGTATGCAAAAAAAGCATCCCCTGCGCCAACTGTATCTATTACAGAGCTTGTTAAGGCTGGTGTAGCAAAAAAAGCCTTATTTTTTAGAGAATACGAGAGAGAACCTTTTGATCCTCGCGTAGTTATAAGAAGGTTAGATTGCAGTGATTGCTGAACTTTCTTCATAATTTTTTCCAATTCGCCAAACCGATCATATGTTGCATAGCGAAGTTCCATTTCATCTACGCACACAAAATCAGCATGAGGATATTTTGTCACAAGGTTAAATCCAGCATTTGCGCTGTTTGTCTGCACATTGATTGCTAATTTTTTAGATTTTTTTGAAAGCAATGAAATAATAGCGGGCGTGAGCAGCCCATGCCCAAAATCATTAACAACTACTACATCAAATGAATTCAAAGAACTTTTCAAATAAGAGAGAATTTTCCTTTCAGTATCGTCTGGGATAGGAGAATCATTCATGAAGCAAATTTCAAATAATTTTCTTCCATGAGTACTGCTAATATATCGTCTTTTAATAATTGTTTCAGAATCTGATCTTGTATAAAATTTTGTTCGAATGTTTTTTCTTAGATGCTCCGTTATAAATTCTTTTTTTGAATCTTTTTTACCCAAAACAGTTAGTAAGGATACTTTTCCCACAATACTGCTCATATGGTTTGCAGTAGCAAGCACTCCCCCTGCATACGCCTCTGCACGATCAAACTGATTAACAACGAGAGGTTCCTTTGAAGATTTACCGAGCTGAGTGCAGTAATGATATTCGTCAATAATTGAATCGCCTATGACAAGAACTTTTAATTTCTTGAGAGAAGAAAGTTGAGCTCCTATATCGTCAGCAGTATATTTTTTCTTAAGAATATTGAGATATTGCTTCACTTCTGGACGGTATGTTTCTAAGTGTTCGTTAATTAATTTTGACGAGCTAAATGTTGCGTCTTCAGTGATTAAAAGCTTGCCTCCAAATTTGTTCACCAACGACTCCTCTTCCGATATCTTTCCTGTAATATCTTCTGCTTGATTCTTATAATCAGGGCCCTTTGCATAGAAGTGCGGTTGAATAGAAGTAATTGCATCAAACGCCGTAGGCCCATGGACAATTGCTACATAATCTACCGCTGCAAGCGCTGCGAGAGTTTCTGCTCGTATTACTTGATTAAAAATGGGTCTTCCTGGGCCACGCTTTACATATGTATCTGCAGTAATAGTTACAATAAGGATATCGCCCGCTCTTTTTGCAGATTGAAAATGTTTAATATGTCCCGGATGAACCAGATCAAATACCCCATGACAATGAACTATAATCTTCCCCTGTTTCTTTAATACTGGAATGATTGTTTGTAATTTAGGAAGGTCAACAATTTTTTTGTGAGTTTCTGTTGCCATATCAGTATTATCCTAAGTACTTAAACCAATCTTTAGTCGCATTGTGAATAGTGGTTTCGTTCCATATAGGCGCATGTTTCCAGGCGTCAATATGATCAAGCATATGCTGGACACCCTCTTCAAAAGAAATTTTCGGATACCATCCAAGCATATTTCTAATTTTGGATATATCTGCAAATGTAGCATCGGGTTCGCCTGGCCTTTTAGGAATATGAACAACTTCACCGCCGAGTAATTCAACCAAGCGATTAATACTATACGTACCTCCGCTTCCAACATTAAAAATCTCTTGCGAAATTTCAGAATGCGCACAAGTAACTAATGCATCTACAGCATCTGTTACGTAGGTAAAATCTCTTGTTTGATTCCCATCGCCTACTACGGTGAAAGGTTGATTATGAATTTTTTGGGCAAGAAATACCCCAAATACTGCTCCATATGTTCCAGAAGTGCGAGCTCGTGGGCCAAAAATATTGAAGAAGCGAACACTTACAACGGGCATTTTGTATACCTTACCCCAATGAAGCACTGTTTGCTCGCCCAGGTTTTTTGTCAGAGCGTATGGATATTCAGGGCGTATTGGGGCTGTTTCAGGGGTTGGATATATTTCAGGAATTCCATAACAAGAGGACGATGCAACATATACAAATCGCTTTACGCTTGCTGCGCGTGAGCACTCTAATACATTCATAGTACCAAGTACATTTGTTGTATAGTAGCCAACTGGATTAACTATAGAAGGAACAATATCTGCCAACGCAGCTAGATGAAATACATAATCAATTCCACTAAAATAACTTCCAATATATTCTCGTTCTCTAATATCGGCTTCTACAAAACGAAAATTTTTGTTCTGGTCATGATGTGCGATATTTTCTCGACGCCCAATCGCAAGATTATCAATGGCAATAACTTCGTGCCCATCGGAAAGCAACCGGTCAACAAGGTGACTTCCGATAAATCCAGCTCCACCGGTCACAATCACCTTCATAAGCGTATTACTGCGGCTTTACTCCGACACCCATCGCAATTAAATAATGTGCCATTGGAGAAAATCCGGTATGAATAACTTCATCATTAACAGAAAACATAAACACGTTTTTGAATCTCCTTCCAACTTCTTCCCGTAATCGTTCTGCTGAATATAGGTTCACATGTCCTGATTGCGTGCGCGCATTTGCATATTGATTGCTTGTAATATTCGGAGTTCCTATAATTGCGACACCCTCTGGATTGAGGTGATTCGCATACGCATCTATAAACGCAGCAGCATGTTCTGGATATATATGCTCAATAACATCAAAACTAACTGCAGCATCAAACGTTTTATTTATATTCGTCTTTAGAAGATCAATTATTTGAAACTCAACATGCTCTCGCGCGAAATTCTTTTTCGCAGATTCAATAGCAGCCTCATCAATATCGACACCAAGTACGTAGTTCGCAAACTCTGCCAAAAGCATCGTACCTAATCCTTCACTGCAACCAATATCAAGAATATCCTTCTTTTCCCCTATCATTTTAGCTGCAAATTTATGATATGCCAGCGAATATAAAACGTGTCTCGGTGTATGGCGTAATTGGAAAGCAAAATATGGACCAAATGTCACTGATTCATCCCCAAGTTGTTCTTTAAATCCGAGCCATTTTTTTTCTTCGTCGGTTCTCCCCCTTACCAAGGGGGAGTTAGAGGGGGTAGTCGGCTCAGTCTTATTAACTTTTTCATAGGCATCGCTTAATGCAGTCGCCGGAGATGCAAGATACTGATTGTAGTATGTTGGGCGAAGTGAAAGGTCGACCGGTGCATGGCGAGCAACTATTCTCATATCGACGCTCCATCGCGTATTTGTACTATCGTTTCCAATAGTTCCATGAAGCGTAGCAAGCGAAAAAGCTAATACTTGTCCTAGCTGCAGCGGAACTGGCTGCATATCAAGATGGTACGAAGGATCAATTATTTTTGGCGCATATAGGAAACCAAGCTTATGTTTTGCAGAACCCTTTTCTACATCCTCGCTTTTTGTCTGGATAAGAGGGATACTTTTTTCAGGAATCAGGTGAGATTTTGGTTGTACTCGAAGCGCATTACCAGTATCTAGTTCAACAAACGGTATGACGACTGAAATTTCATAAGGAGATCCTCCATAAAACGTATCCCGATGATACCCAATATTATCTTTCGATTTCCCCGGTCGCGTGATTCGCAAATATGGCTGAGCCTGAATGTTCATATCTGGGCCAATAAGTTGTTCAAATAATGCTGTATTATCTAATACAACTTTCTGAATCAAATCATCTGATCGAATAAAGTCGGTGAGCGCAATTTGAATCTGGGTATGCTTTTCATCATCGATCATGTGTCCATGATATTTTTCCAGCGTTATTTCTGAATTGGATGTCGCTTCTCGAAGCTTTCTTAGTAACGCTTGCCGAATGTCGAAAATTCTTTGAGGATATAAGAGATCAATAACGGTGTATCCATTTTGTTCGAAATACTTGGAAAAAGTAGACATCCTATCACAGTAATATAAGAACAATACTCAAACAAGAGCGGGTATTCCACAAGCTCTTAAATCATTTTTTGTAAAACCTGCTTGATCTTTTTGCAACGGTGGGCTGTCGTGTGGTCTTGCAATGTTCTTGCTCGCCCCCTTGAAGCTATTGCTGCGCGTTCATGTTCATGGTTAAGTAAGTAGACGATTTTTTCAACACATTCATGTGCCGAGCTATAAAAAACTATTTCGTCATTCCGAAATAGTGTTCTAAGAGGAGATCGATCGTCGGTTAGCAAGCAAGAGCCCATGCCCGTTATCTCAAATGTCCTAATATTGCCTCCTTCCCATTGCTCATCCGTATGACGATTGAGGGAAATTTTAGACTTCCCAATAATTGAAAGATATTCACTGCCAACAACAGGAGTATAGAAACGCCCGGGAAACAGTGCTTGTAGCGGCCGCTTGAAAAGATACCAATCGAATGCCTGTATTATGCCTTCTCGAACTAGAAGTGCGTCTCGCATAAAAAGTTTCAATTTCTCGTTATTGATTTTATGATATGCAGCACGTAATAATCGAGGTGGAAAATGGCCAAGAAGACGTAGGCAAATTCCTTTCAAAATATAATATGGAGTATTTTTAATTTGTTCCTTCCCCCAAATCTCAAGCGGAGATTTTTCCATAATTTCTTTCAAATCAGTATATCTTCCTTCTTGCGATAAATTTCCAAACCCGGTAGAGCCTACAAAAGTTACATCATATTTTTTCTGTGAATATGGAGATGTAATTACATTGGTCCCTGGATCAAAGCAATGAGGAAGAATTGTAGTAGGTACTCCGGCGCGCTCCCAGGCTTCTATAAAATGAGGATAACTTATAAATACATGGTCCAAGTCAGAATAATCAGAAAAAACTTTGGGTGGAAACCCTTTAAAACCGGTTATAATTTTTATAAACGGAAATGTAGCTTTTAGTTGTTTACGAATAGCGTGCGGAATAACATCTAATTCCTGAAAATAGATAACTTCCGGGGCGTAGTATTTGATTTGCTGAAATAAAATAGATTCGTTTCCGTTCCCATGTTGCGCCTTCCATATATTCTGCATAGATGGAAAGTCTGGAATAATATCTTCCGCAAAGACCTGTAAATTCTCCATTTCCAAACAAAATCTAGATGGATATAACATCGCATGTTGTCTGAAAATGGCCAACGCATCTTCGTATGATGCATCTGATGGAACATGTTTCAAAAAAAAGTTTTCGTATTGCGCAATGTATAAACCCGCTGACACTATACGTAATATACGCATAGAATTTTAGACCTTGATGCCGCCTTCGTGAAACAACCTCATAGTATGATGCGCGTTAAAAATGGGCCACAAGGTCGATATCTTGCTCCATTCTTGATTATCTATGCATTTCTTTACATACTCGCGTACCGCAAAGCCATCCCAGATATTCGAATTAAGAAAATCTTTATCTTCAATAGTTTTAAGTAGCCATCCTTGCAAAGGGCCGGCGAACCAATGATCCATGGGTGATGTAAAACCAATTTTATTCGTTCGAAGCCGAACTTCTTCTGGCATTAACCCTTTTACGGCTTCTCGTAAAATATATTTTGCATATCCATGCCCTACCTTCATTTTGTCGGAAAGAGCCAGGCTATATGAAACCAAACGATAATCCAGAAGGGGGGCACGAAGAGAGACACTATTTGCAGCCGGGACCCGATCATAAACGCGGTCAACTGTTTGCATTCCAGTATAATGCGTCCATACATATTGGCTATGCTGCATGGCTGAAAATCGTTTTGGCTTTTTAAACTGATACAAAGAAAATAATTTTTGACTGCGAGGTACTATCTTCAAAAATGACCACGGCGGAATGTATGTAAATCGCGAAAGCGCAGGCAGTACATGTTTTTGGAAAAATTCCGAGTTAATAATTCCTCGACGAGCTATAAATCCAGCGGAATCAGGAATATGATCGACGCTTCCTCCTCTCATACTCATGAGCACCTGCTGCAGCTCTCGAAAGCGACTCAAATCTCCTTTAATCAATGCCTCCTGCATTGCATCATAAATTATAAAATAATGACCGATAGCAACTTCATCTCCTCCAGAACCATCGAGGGCCACAATACCACTTTCTTTTTTACCTTGCGATATATTCTTATGTACCTTCCATAGTCCTGCAGGCAAAACCCAGTAGATATCTTCTGTATGCCATATAATATCGTCGATCATCTTCTCCATATTCTCATCCAAATCAATAATTCGAGTGGTCAACGCTATGTTATGAAATTCTGCGACAGATTTTGCGTAATTTGTCTCCTCTTGATTTGTTCCGGGGAAGGATGCTACATATGCCTTTTTGAAATGCGATGGAGTGCCCTGGGCGTGCAATATTGATGCTGTAACTGATGTTACTGAGCTTGAATCGAGCCCCCCTGATAAGGTTGCAACAATAGGTAAGTCGCTTATGAGGCGTAAACGGCAAGAGTCGAACAGAAGCTCCCGAAAACGCTCAACCTGCTCAGGTTCTGTTTTTGGAATATCAATAGGCATTTGTTCGATACTCTTCCACCATTGCCATTTTTTAATATTGTTTTTTGATACCCTCATACACCAGCCAGCAGGTAATCGCTTAACACCTTTTAATAAACAATATTCAGTTCCTTCCAAACCATTTACATTAGTAATTGTTTCGGCAACTAATTCCTCATCAAACTCAACTTTAAATCGAGGAAGCGCAAGAAATGCTTTCATTTCTGAAGCATATGCAAAATAATCATCTCCACTAATATAATGAAATGGTTTCATTCCATAATGATCTCGAGCACAAAAGAATGTTTGATCATTCTCATCCCAAAGGGCAAATGCAAAACTCCCGTTAAATTTATACAGACAATCTTCCCCCCATTCTTGATATGCAGCTAAAATAACTTCAGTGTCACATGTACTTTGGAATGCATATCCAAGTTTTCCCAATTCTTCTTGCAGCTCATGAAAATTAAAAATTTCTCCATTAAATGTAATCCAATATCTTTTATCAGCATACGGCATGGGCTGTGCTCCGCGATCACTTAAATCGAAAATAGCAAGGCGCCTATGGCCAAGGCTCACTTGAGCTTGTTTGTTTCGCCATACTCCTCTACTGCCAGGCCCCCGATGAGCAAGAGTATCAACGTATGTATCCACTACCTCATCCGATAAGTCTGGCCCTTTAAAATTCCAATGTCCTACAATTCCACACATAATAAAATAGTATAGTGACCTCTAAAGCCTGGCAATTTGCATATTATTGCGGAGAAAATCGTTACTTACGCGTGATTGGGAAACTTGAGCCCATCCTGAGGGGTGGATAGTTTTAAATTTTTTCTGAAGTGAAGATAATTCCTGATCATGTTCGCAAAGCGCCAGCAATTCCGTAAGTCCACATAAAATGTCTTCTGAGGACGCGTTTATAGGCGTGTATTCTGTAAATAAGAATACGTCCCCATAATCAGAAAAAGCTGTTTTTTTGTACAGCTCAAATTGATCAAAAAAAGATAAATAATAGCCAGTATTATTTTTTATTCGCGTTGGGACATACACACATTTTTGCGACCATGGCGACATGCACACATGCCATGAATTCAAATAAAGTACTGGAGTATTGAACGTATCAGCAATCCATGCAATTCCTGACCCACCAGTAATCGCAACTTTAGCTAATGAAAATAATTGCAAGTCATGCAAGAAGTTTGCCTTGCTAGAATTTGCATAATTTATAATTGGGAGTTGATTAAATATTTCCGGCATTTTCTCTCGTCCAACAAATACGGGTTTATATCCATGATCAATAAGATATTTTATTGCGGGGATATATGTTTCAGGGTCTGTAACTTGCGCAGTGGCATTCATGATATTTGTTTTCAGATGAACAAGAGCGATATTTGCGATATCTTCACCTAAAAATTCTTGCAATTCTTTGTCAGGCGCAAGATATGCTCCGGCAAATTCCTTTAATGGATACCATGTACCATTTTTATTCCGACGTTCATACCATTGTTTCCATAAATCAAGAACGTGTTCTTTTTGGTCTGTATACAGATACGTTTGCCATGGTTTTGGATAGTGCCACTTTCCCTGTTTGGGAAGCTGCCAATGCAACCCTGCCATCCCGGCATCATGAGTAATATCATGAAAATACAATATTGCCGGAAGTGCCATGTCGTATAATAGATTACTCATGCAAGCGAAATAAAATTGAGACTTATAAAGTGGAATAAGCGCTTTTGAGAAATCATTGCGAGTCCGAAGCCAAACATATTTTTTATTTGGATCAATTTCATGCAGTTTTCTCATCTGAAAAAAGTTGTCTAGTTCTGGCAATACTTGCCCCGTGCCTTCTGCAATATTTACGACAAAACAAATGTTGTTTTTTCTTGCCCACAAGTAAAATGGATACCATAGGGGCCAGAAATAGATCGTCAGAAAGGGCGCAATTCTGCTTTCGTATAGGAATTGAAAGACAATGATTGCACGATTTATCCATTTACTCATACTGCATCAACGAATTCCCAGGAATGATCCATTACCATGAGCGACCCAGGCCCCGCAATATGACCAGTGCCATAATAGTCGCCTGGCTCAACGGTAAACATACCAGCTTGCTTCACCCAATCCTCAACTTCATTGCCTGACTTTGCAGAACGAGCTAGGACGTTATATACAAATTCCCCGCTATTTAAATGCATGCGAGGAATAATGCATTCTACTCTTCCTTTTCGTGGCGCTTGTTTAAAATCATCGCTGTTAGCGGTATCTGTACCTAAATCAACCACAAGCACCCCATACACCGTGAGCACTGCGAAGCTCACCGCAAGACTCGTTATGTCATGCCCTTCTTGCGCTTCATATGTCGCAACGATCTTAACCGGCTGCCCGCTAACGATTCTCCGTACTCGATTTCCATCCATATCCTCAAGCCAAGTTTCAGTAAATTGTACTCTTCCCTCACCAATCCTATCTTTACGATCCTTTAAGGATACAGGCGCAGCATTTCGCACGAGTTGAATATAATGGGCAATTACGTCTCGAGACGCTCCATCTTCAATGATTGTTCCCTTATCAATAAGTAAGCATCGTTTACATAATTGAGCTAAAAATTCCAGTTGATGACTTACAAATATGACAGTACGCCCGCCTTTTGCCACACTATCCATTTTTCCTAAACATTTTTTTTGAAATGCAATGTCGCCTACTGCCAACACTTCATCAACCAATAAAATTTCAGGATCCAGATGCGCCGCCACAGAAAATGCTAAACGCATATACATTCCAGATGAATATCTCTTGATCGGCGTTTCAAGAAATTTTTCTACTTCGGCAAAAGAAACTATTTCATCAAACTTTTTATCAATTTCTTGTTTTCCCATTCCTAATACTGATCCGCTTAAATACACATTTTCTCGACCTGTTAATTCTGGATGGAACCCAGTTCCAACTTCAAGCAAGCTTGCAACGCGTCCGCGCATAATAATCCTTCCATCGGACGGATCAGTAATACGGCTTAATATTTTTAAGAGCGTACTTTTTCCAGCACCGTTAGATC
>DATIIA010000012.1:0-6717 GCA_035480115.1 Candidatus Anderseniibacteriota bacterium
AGTGGTAGCAGTATTGCGCCAATCAACACTACTCCAAACAACCACCATAATTGAGTAATGCCATACTTCATGAATTTACTTCCCTCATATTGCGAGAAGAAATCCCAAGCCCACCAGAAAATACCGAGCGGAACTATCCAAGCAATGCGAGAAAATATTATAACTTTAGATTTTTTAAATACTGACGCAACGGCATCTTGCAAATAAAATCCTACGCCAAGCAAGGATAATAAAATTATTGGGAGGGATTCTCGGAAAAAAGGTGTCATTCCTTTTAAGGAATATTCGCGAACTTGTTCAACCTGGTCTGGATCAATACTTGAAACGCCATCGTCTGCTGAATTAATTCCCAAAGCTTCTGAAATACCTATATTTCCATATACCGTATGCGCATAGATAATAAAAATTGCAATAATAGCTAAAAATCCAATTCCGACATATACAGTATTTTTTAGTCGAGCGTTCCAATTCTTGGATTGAGTAACGAGAAGCAATATCACAGTAAGGCCAATGGCAAGCATACTTTTACGAGATGCTACTGCAAGGCCGATGACGCACCCTGCCCAGATGAGCCATTTCGGCGATGCAAGTTTTTCGCGAAGTGCATATGCCAACAGTGCAATTCCGGATACGCCAAAAAATATTGCCACCGGTTGAGTATGTACATACATGGTTGATACGGCCGCGGTCCCCATGCATGCCCATAGCGCCGAAGATAGGTATGCAGCGCGGGTTGACCATATACTTCGAACTAATAGGAAAATAGGATAGACCAGAGCAGATCCTGCAATAATCGAAGATATTCTTCCGGCTAGCGCAGTATGTCCCAGTAGGAATTCCCATAATGCGATCCATGCAATAACAAGTGGAGCTTTTACGTACCCATCGCCTCCTGCAAAATGCCCATGTAAAATCGACCATGCGTCATATAAATAATTTCCCTCATCATCTGTAAATGGCAGAGATGTTGCATAGAATATTCTGATAATTGCGGCGATGATTGCTAAGCCCAATAACACTATCCATGTTTTGGGCTGCTTTTTAAATCTAAATAATAGAAAACATAGTACGACACAAATTAAGCTCGGAATAAATGCCCCTACCCATGTAAGGTATGCGCTTTTGTTGTCTTGCCAGGTAGATATAAATAGATGAATTGCACTGCGGCCACTGTGATATAAATGCGTGCCAAGAGGAACTGTATAGAGTATTTGAAAAGCCATATCAGTATGTTGTTTTCCTGATTTCTGAACGATACTATCGGTAATAGGCTCGTTGTCTTGCGTATGAATAATATACGCTGTGCCTTGCGCGTAAGTGTCTTGATTATTAATATCAATTGCAATTGCATTCCCATGAACGCTTTCGGGAGAATCAATAGCAAAAAAATATGTTTTTCCTTGGGAGTCAGCAATTGGCTTGAATAAAAAATTATAAAACTGATTATCGCCAAATTTCGATGCTGGTACAGATACGATTCGAATATCATTTTCTGCTCGCACAGAATCACGAAGATGCAATACAATAGGATGAGTATTGTCTCTTCCAGAATATGTTGCGATTAAAATGCCAATTCCAGATAAATTATTTCTTTTGGCTACAATAGTTTGGCCAATAGTTGTTGTTCCCGTTAATTCTCCGGAATTTAATGCATGATTTTCTTGAATCTCGCCAATTTCTGGAACATGAATAACAACCAATAAAAAAGCAGTCACAAAACCTACTCCAAAAGCGATCTTTTTTCGGGTTATTTGCATGGAATTAGTATACATGAGAAAAATTGTTGGCAAAAAAAGAAGACCACTAGCCGAGCCGAGTGGTCTTTGCGTTCAGGATTAGTGGAAGGCTTATTACATTGGCAGCCTACCAGTATCTAACCAATGCTGGAGGTGCTGAATTAACTCACTTACTTCCTCTTTGTCCAAATGATGGCGATTACCCACCCAGAGAAACATGCTCCCTGTAGGAGAATCAAGATCGCTCCTGGCCGGCGATTCGCCGATCAGTCTTTCTTCTTTCGGCTCATTCTCGTGAGTAGGGTGTATTAAATCTCGAAATCCCCTTCTTTCCTCGACAACCTTCATTGAGATAATCCTTGTAAATTGGAGCGAAGAACAATGTGATGCAAACCGGTTTTTTAATAATGATACTTTTTTATAATTTGTCAATAAAAACGTGGATCCCGGCTCACTGGCCGGGATGACATTATATTATCGTTTGCTGAACTGTGGTGCTCGGCGAGCTCCTCTGAGACCTGGTTTCTTTCGTTCTTTTGCTCGAGAATCTCGAGAAAGTAATCCCGCTTGCTTGAGCTGTTTTCGGAATCCCTCATCCATTCCAACTAATGCACGAGCAATGCCAAGGGAAATTGCTTCTGCTTGAGCATTCTTTCCACTTCCTGAAACTTTAACCTTGAGTCCGTATTCAGAATCTTGGCTGGTAAGTTTCAGTGCGCGCATTGCAGTATTTCGAAGCGCTTCGGTAGTTAAGTATTGTTCAAATGGAATGTCGTTGATCATTTTATATTCTTTTTCTTCCGTGAGAAGAACTTTTGCAATAGCAGTTTTGCGTCTTCCTAATCCGTGATGAAGTGATGATGTCATAGTGCTGGTGTATTAATTTGAGCCATGTGAGGATGCTCTGCCCCTGGATAAATATGAAGATTGTGAAGTCGATCGTCTCGAAGATTATTCTTCGGCAACATTCCAGATACTGCTTGGCGGATAACAAATGATGAATCTCGGTTCATCTGCTCAGTAAGCGTTCGTTCACGAAGGCCTCCTGGGTATCCAGAATATTTGCGATACATTTTCTGTTCTTTCTTTTTGCCAGTTACAACGAGAGAATCAGCGTTAATGACAACAATATGAACAGGAGCAACGGTGTGCTTTGCAGAACCGGTGAGGTGTTTGCCAAGCAACAATGAAGCTATCTGTGTTGCAATCCTTCCGAGAGGTGCGCTCGTAGCGTCAATAAGATGCCATTCTGCTTTTTGGGGTTCTTTCTTCATAGTATTTCAATATGAGCCATATGAGCTGCATCAGAACGTTTAACTGGAAGCTTCGTGATTCGAAGGTATCCTCCTGGGCGCTTCTCATTCTTCTTTGCAACTTCTAAGAGAAGCGGTAATTCTGTTTTGTGGGCAAGTTCTGAAATAAGCAATCTTCGATTTGCCAATGTAAGTTCTTGCTTTGCACGGGTTACAAGCGGCTCAAAATGGCGGCGAAGTTCTTTAGCCTTTGCTTCGGATGTTGTAATTGCGCCGTGTTCTAATAGAGAACTTGTCAAAAGTCTCATTAAATGCAACCGTTCGTCAGTAGATCGCCCAAGTATTCTATTGTTCACTTTCTTCCGCATGGGGTGTATCTTGTTCTTCTTTAGATTTTTTTGCAAATTCGTCGCGTGCGTCTGCTACATCCTGGACGGCTTTAGCGCCAAGACCAGGGATATCGCTGATCTGCTCGTCCGTAAGGTCAAGCACCTGTTCGACGGTCGTTATTCCAACTCGTTCCAGCGCATTATGTACGCGCGATGGAAGTTGCAACAAGTTAAGCGTATTTTCTGGCATGCTTGGCTCTTCAACTTTTTCGTCTTCAACAACTGCTACTGGTCGGTTTGCAGTTAATAGCTCAGAAAAATCTCCTGCTAATTGTGTGAAGTGATCGCGAAGAATAGACGCAGCCTGCTGCAATGCTTCTTTTGGTGTAATACTGCCGTTTGTTGCAATTTGCATGATGAGGCTGTGGTAATCTGTTGCTTGTCCCACACGAACATTTTCTACGGAGAAGCTTACACGCTCAACTGGAGTAAATGTAGCGTCAAGTGCAATTGTTCCAATAGATCGTAATTTTGCATCTTGTATTTCAGATGGGACATATCCTCGACCTCGTTCAACGGTGCATGTCATTTCAAGCGTCCCGTCTTTTTCAGTGATGTGAGCAATAACATGATCAGGATTAATAACCTTTACTTCAGGTGGAACTGAAAGATCAGCAGCAGTAACAGCTCCAATACCTTTCTTTTCTAATTTAATTTCAATCGGATCATTGCTTGTAGAGGATACGCGAATTCCCTTAATGTTGAGCATAATAGAAACGATATCTTCTTGAACTCCTGGCAATGCAGAAAATTCATGGTCGATTTTCTCAATTTTCATCTGCGTAATTGCGGCTCCTGGCAACGACGATAATAATACTCGTCGAAGAGCATTCCCTACTGTCGGGCCGTATCCTGGATGGTACGGTTTAATAGTAAATGTAGCCGTGTTTGCAGCATCTTCCTTGATGTCTACTTCTCCTGGCAAATATATTTCTTGCAACATAGTTATAAAATTATGAAATGAAAGGTTTGTTTAGTGCGCAAAGAATTCTAGGACTGCTCGAATATCTACTCCAACATTCGCTTCTTCAAATGAAGGAAGAGATTCTATTTTGAAACTGAATTCTTGTGGGTTGATCAGTATCCATGATGGAGTAGAAGCATTTTGCATACGTTTTTCGAATTGGGAAAAGTATGATTTATTTCGTTTTGTTTCTCGTACGGATACAACATCTCCAGCCTTTAATTCATATGAAGGCACATCAACTGCTCGGCCGTTTACTGCAAATAATCGGTGAGTTGCCATCTGGCGGGCTTGCGGACGCGTCTGTGCGAATCCTGCACGGAAAATAGCGTTATCTAATCTGCGTTCTAATAAAGATATAAGCATTGGCCCTGTCTGGCCTTGTACTCTAAGAGCTTGAGTATAATATTTTCGTAATTGACCATCTCGAATACCGAATAATTCTTTCAAGTTTTGTTTTTCTTGAAGCTGTTGGCCATAGCGGCTTTGCTGGCGAGGTCGGCGTCCTTGTTGGCGTTGTCCGCCTTGAGGACGATTCGCTGAACGAGGGTCTGCGGTTGCTGCAGGTGCTTTTGTTGTAGGTTCTGGTGACATAAAAACGTATATTAAATCCTTCTTCGACGAGGAGGGCGAACTCCATTATGAGGAATCGGGGTCATATCTCGAATGGCGGTAATATTTATTCCCGCAGCGCTGATTCCGCGAATTGCTGCATCTCGAGCGCTTCCTACCCCTTTAACGATAATACTTGCTTCTTCTAACCCGAATTGCTTCGCTTGCTCCATCAGGCTGGTTACTGCCTGCGTAGCTGCATATGGAGTTGATTTTCTCGTTCCGGAGAAACCAACGCGTCCAGAACTGCTTGATGCAACAACGTTTCCTTGTGGATCAGTAATAGTGATAAGAGTATTGTTAAATGTTGCCTTGATATGAACAACGCCAGTCTTAACTTTTTGTCGAGACTTTGATTTCTTTACCTTTGAATTTTTTTGCTTTGTTGGAGATGCCATAAGAGAATATTATGTCTTTTCGTTGCTAGATTTTCTGCCGCTGCCTGCAGTTTTTCGAACGTTGCCGCGAACCGTTCTAGAATTTGTTTTTGTCCGCTGTCCTCGTACTGGCAAGTGCTTAGCATGACGGATTCCTCGATATGATCCGATATCTTTATGTCGCTTGATATTCATCGCAACTTCTCGGCGAAGCTCCCCTTCCACTCGCATATTTTTTTCAATATGTTCGCGAAGTGCTTGTTCCTCTTTTTCTGTAAGTTCTCGAGTGAGCACTTCAGGATCAATTCCTAATTCTTGTAGAATTCTTGCAGCCATAGGGCGACCAATCCCATAGATATCAGTGAGGGCAAATAGAATATGTTTTTTGTCTTGGAGAGTAACTCCGCTGATTCGAATAGCCATAATTATAATTGTCGTTGCTTATGTTTTGGATTTTCGCAAATAACAACTACTTTGCCTTTTCGGCGAGTTGTTTTACATTTTGCACACATTTTTTTTACCGATGCTCTAACTTTCATGGGTATTATTTAAACATTTTAAACTACTGTAGGCGAAGAATAATTCGTCCTTTGGTAAGATCGTAGGCAGACATAGCTACCCGTACCCGATCCCCTGGCATAACGCGAATTCTGTGAATTCGCATTTTACCGCTCAAGTGGCCAATAATCGTTTGGCCGGTATCTAATTGTACTTTGAATTGAGTATTTGGGAGAGTTTCTTGAATTTCTCCGTCTACCTCAACCGTATCTTGCTTTGACAGATGAACAAAAGCTTAATTAAATAAAATACCTGCAATTCTTGTACTTTGGTCGCTAATCAGCCCGAAGTCTTGAGAAAGCGCAGATAGGAATCATGATATACGAGGTTGTATAGGCTGTCAAATTGCCTAAATAGAGGCCTATCTACTTGGGTTAATTTGAATGTTGATCCGTTGTTGGATAGACGGAATTCCTTGTACCCAGAATGGCCACAATTTTATGGTTGCGCTTTGGACTCCTGAGAGATTTTGTAAGTACGTTGTGGCATCATCCTTGCTCCTGCCAACTAACTTATCTCGAAGGGTATTTATTGATATATTTGGCATTGTTGTGTGGGTTACGCGGGCAGTGATAGACGCTATCCCTTTATCCCAATCAATGGAATCAACCGACTTTGTGAATGATAGTGGTCCGGGAAAAAGTGTCGTATTTTGGTCTAAATGTTGAGATAAGGCAGTTTGGAGCTTGCTTGTAAGAGCGCTATCTTGATACGCAAACACTCGAGGGCTTGCAGAAGCGGTAAAAGTAATATTGTCTGCCTTGTCTCCCGTTTTTTGTGCAGGCTTAAAATCGCTTAATTGAATGTCCCAGCTTTCATCTAATAATG
>DATIIA010000013.1:0-6165 GCA_035480115.1 Candidatus Anderseniibacteriota bacterium
ATGCAATCTCTGTATCAAATAACCACCTTTGTTCCTGCAAATCTTTATACAAATCTTGAGCAACTTCTTTTTTATATCCTTTGAATCCGCACATAGTATCAATATCGCCGAATCCAAATAGTCGCATATATGCTCTATTTAAATACCCGGATAATGACCGAAGCCAAGAATGACGCTCCTTGATTGAGCCTGCAAGCCATCTACTCCCGATTGCAATATCATATCCTTCAAGAGCATGTTGCATTTTTGGAAGTTCCGAAATATCAGTTGCACCATCTGCATCCATAAACACCACATATGGATTTTTTGCGGCCATAACCCCTGCCTGTACCGCAGCGCCTTTACCCATATTTTTTGGCTGCGAAATTAGAACAAATCCCGGAATCGTTGCCCCTGCCTGAATTGCAACCTGCCTTGTCTCATCCGTACTGCCATCATCAACAATAATAACTTCGCGTACCTCATTAGGATGAGCAGCGCAATATTGAGAAATAGAATTCAGAAACGGCACAATCCGCTTTTCTTCATTATAGGCAGGGATCACGAGCGAGATTGGTCCAATAGGCATGTAGGAAGTATAGATTTTAGCTGGGATAATGACAATCTGGCTTTTTTCATGAATACTAAGAGCATGATCGAACTTGTATTGTTTCTAGTTGCAGCGTTTATTGGCAGCGGTGTATTGTTTCAGCATAAACGCGCACTGACGTATCTTGCATTCGCAGGAGTGATTTTCGAAATGCAGATGATTATATCGGCATTTGTGAGACGAAGCTGGGTTCATGATGTAGGAGGAAATACATTTTACCTCATTGCAGGAATTATCTGGCTCACCATTTTTATTGCATTATACAAGCGCTGGAAATCGCCATACAGTACTTCAGGAAGTGGAAAGAGAGACGGATTTGTTGGAATTGCGTTAGTTATTATCATCGCATTGGCATATCCGATTATTTCATCGAATGGATATCATGGAGAAAATTTTGTCCTTCATGGATTTTATAATGGTGATACCGTTACGTTTGCATCCCTTGTAAATAAATCATTTATTACATCAAGCTTAGTGCAACAGAATCCATTTGCAGCAAATGGACCATTAGAATATCCGACACTTCTGCACGGTGCATTTGCTGATTTCTTTTCCCTTACTGGTATTGGGTCTGATTGGTTACATTTTCTACCTATCATTTCCTACATCCAAATATTTATTACTATTCCCATGTTTTTCTTGCTATGGGATGTTGTATTTCCAGAACCAAAAAACGAATCTGAATTATGGTTTGGGATCGTTTCAAGAAATGCAGTATATAGCTTGCAAGTAATTCTTACGCTGATCGCAATCGGATTAAGTCTTGATTCCTATATATATCCGCAATCCCATTTCTTTTTAATCGGATTATTTCTTGCAACCATCGCGCTCTTATTCCAAGCTCATGCAAAAAAAGGCCGAAGTCAACTTCTGCCAGTTATTTTCGGATATGCTATTGCGATAGCTTTGCTGCTTGCAAACACCGTAACAGGGACAGCTGCTGCAGGCTTAGCAGGAGTATTCGCCTTTATTAGAATATTTGATCGTAAACGAAGCGTACTTGAACGTTCATTGTATCTCATTACCGGCTTAGTCGTTCTCTTACTTATGCGTGCAGCAAGTACAAGCAGAGTTTCTTTCTTCCATCCGCATTTTTCAATAAGCTCTGCAGGCGACATGCTCAGTGCAGGATTGCCGTATTTATTTGTCATAGCAGCAGCAATCTATGCGCTTTCCAGAAAACAATTTCTCGCAATTTCTTCTATTCTCGTAGGCTTTTTAGGAATCATTACGTTCTTTCTCGCTGATAGAAATATTGTGACAGAGAATGCATCCAGATTTTTATATCATGGATTTTTAATCGGATTCTCACTCCTTCTTGCACCGATTATCCAATATATCTATTTCCTAAAAAGAGAAATACGACTCACATCACGCCCTGCAATTGAAATTATTACCGGCTATGTAGGCGTGCTTGCATTGGGTTTAATTACATTTCTTCCAATAGGAATCAGCGCAGGTTCAACATATAGCAATCTCTTAAAAAACGACGCTCATACAATTTCGTTTAATACTCAAATTGCCTTGTGGTGGATTGAGCAAAAAACAAATCCGAACGACATTATTATTGCAAATCCGAACGAACCATTTGTTATTCCACTGTTTACAAGCAAAGCATTGCTTAGAACAAACGATTATTGGCTATCTTTGCAAGATGAAACAAAAGATGCACTAGTCAAAGCTTTTTCCGGAGATAAAAAAAGCCAGCAAGAAGTCCTTGCACAAGGAAATTATTTACTAGTTACACCAGAAGAACAAAAAATGTGGGGTGTATCTAAACTCAAAAAAGTATTCGAATCCCCAGATGCGATTGTGTATCAGATTCACTAGACAAATTATATAAACTATAAGAAAAAACCGATCCAAGTGTATGGGTCGGCTTTTGAGAAGAGGATTCCAGATGGAACCGTTTAATTATGCTGGATGAGTTTTTTCTGAGCCTCAATGCCAAGATCTGTCAGCCTGTAAGTTTCTTCGGAAGGGTCGTAATGCAAGAACCCATAATCAATAAGTTCAACCGCTGTATTGTATCCGCCTTCAATTGGAAAAGGTTGAACGTTTGGATGAATATAGAAATATGAATTTCCAAAGTGCATACGACAACGGCGGTAAGAGTAAGAAAGTGTTGCCAAAACCAATGATACGTTTGGTGAGAGGTCCCTTTCCGGACGCACCCACAACACCTCGGATGTTCCCAACTCAATTGTGCCACAGGGATTTCGTTCCCATTCACCTGACGTTGAAGCGTAATAGTCATTTTCGCGCAAATTTGCTCCGGGATGCAGCCTCAAACCCACAAGGCAATTGTCAGTAACTGGATGAACGTGCTCAACACAAAGTTGCAACATGATAGATGCCTTTTGAAAAGAACTGATGACCTAGCTCCGGATTCACATTGAATCCAGTTAGTTATAGTAAACTTATTACTATAATTTTCAATAGTATTGTTTTTATATTTTATAGAGAGTATTTCTCAAAGACTTCTCGATATTTCTCCGCAATAACGTCCCAATTAAACTCTTTCCTCGTATATTCACGAGCTTGGATGTTATTAGAAGGATGTTTAGAATATTCAGTTAATGCTTGATTCCATGTTTTTGGATCTTCTGCTGGTAATAGTGTTCCGTTTTTGCCGCTTATAATTGCACTGGGGATTCCGTCTATATTGGATGCAAATACGTTGCGAGCACATAGGGCGGCTTCTAGGGGAGCGATGCCGAAACCTTCATGATCATTTGGTATTGAAATATTTGGTTGAATAAATGCATCGCACGTATTTAATAATACTTTTTGATCTGCATCTGAAATTCGCCCCAGCATGATTACTCGGGATTGTAAGTTATTTTTTACAATGATATTTGAAATGTTTTCCCGCTCTGGTCCGTCGCCAGCAATAACATATAAAACATTCTCGGGAAGGCGGGGGAGTACGTTTTCTATAAACCAAGCATGCCCCTTGCGTTGTACTAATCTGCCCGTGGTTGCAAAGATTATTTTGTTATCAAGATTTTGATTCAGAATTTTTTCAAGATCTTTTCTTGTAATAGATTGATCGTAATTGCGATCTGTAATACCAGGGGGAATAACAGTAATTTTTTGCGTCACATTTTTTTGTTGCAATATTTTTTTTGCATAGTCACTGATTGCAATAAATTCCGTACAGCTTGGCAAGAATAATTTTAAATAGGTTTGATAGATGGAATTTG
This sequence comes from Candidatus Anderseniibacteriota bacterium, assembly GCA_035480115.1. GTDB lineage: Bacteria > Patescibacteriota > Andersenbacteria > UBA10190 > UBA10190 > HO2-45-11b. The sequence goes on from DATIIA010000013.1 coordinate 3,796, forward strand.
AAAATGTAAGGTCGAGCCCATGCACTGTGCATATAACTGGCTTGTGGTATATGACTTTAATGCACCATGCTAAAAAAAGAAGCACCGGGTCGCCGATATGAACAACATTTGCATGGCGAGCGCGAACAAGTGAACGAGGAATTATAGTAATTGCAAAAATAATAGAATGTAGGCGGGTAGCTAATAGACTTCTGTCTGGCCTTGTTTCGTTGACGATTTTCTCGAAGACGAGACCCCCTCTAACTCCCCCTTGGTAAGGGGGAGAAATTCTCTCGAACGAACTAATAAGCTCGTAGCTTAGGCGTTCCATCCCTCCTGCGTTCTCACCGTATGCGCGAGAGATAAATAAAATACGCAAATCCCCTCTCCCCAATTGGGGAGAGGGAGGGGGTGAGGGCTGGTTAGTTGCTTTGATGCTCATTATTAATTTTTTGCGCGTATGTATTTTTTCGAGCTAAGTACAATGTTTCTTCAATAAGCACACGGTTGCGATGAGTCATGTCTGCAATAAAGGAAATAAAGATAAGTAGGAATCCAATAATCATAAATATTCCCGAAGCGGTTACAAGAGATCGATAAGGAGAAGTTTGACCGGTTGCAATAAAATGCCAAAGGATAAATATCCCTGAACACACGCCGATTAATAACATCACTATTCCAGGCGCACCGATAAAATAAAATGGTTTATAATCCCGTGCAGCATGAAAGATGATAGTAGCAGACTTTATTGCATATCTCCACAAATTAGACGCAACACGCGATGTTCCAAATTCTCGCTCGCCACGAACTTTGAGTGGCACTTCAGCCATGGGAACTCCTTTGAATGCCAAATCGATAAATGATTCTTGCGTGTAGGTGAATCGGCCGAACAGCGTTAAACGTAATGCAGCTTCTCGCGAATATGCACGAAATCCGCAGCTTACATCTGTAAAGTTTTTTGCAGTGATCGTATTAATAATTCGAACCATCCATTTATTACCCCATATTTTAATTGCGGGCATCTGGGGCATGTATTCTGCTTTTGCAAACCTTGTTGCCGTAACAAATTCCACCTTGCCTGAAAGAATCGGCGCAAGAAGTGTTGGAATGTCTTCTGGATTGAATTGGCCATCTGCGTCGATATTTACAATATAATCCGCCCCTATTTCAAGAGCTTTTTTGATTCCTGCTTGGAATGCATATCCAACCCCTGTGGAAATAGCATGGGAAATAACAATCGAACCCTTTTGCTGGGCAATTGTTTCCGTAGAATCAGTAGACCCGTCATTCACGACAATAATAGAAACCTCAGCAATTCCAGGGAATGACTGGGGGATTCGGTCTATGACAGACCCTATTGTTTTTTCTTCATTAAGCGCTGGAATGATTACCGCTAGCATCTTATGCATATATATAGTGTATCACGTATATATAACACATGAATAATATTATGTCAAATATGAAGATCTATTTAGATTTATTGCTGTATTTTCGGTATACTTTCGAGACATGAATGCAAAAATCCTTCTCTTTTTACTTGTATGCGGACTGATAGGGCAATTTGGCCTTACTCGAGCAGCTCACGCAGCAACAATCTCAAAACAACAACTTATTATTAATGTTCTTCCAGACTTTATAAAGATATATGGCAATAATCCATCGGAAGCGGAGAAATCTTGGTGGAGAGAACGTATTACGTGTGGGGAACTCACTACAGAAGACAAATTATTAGCTTCGATGCAGTATACGAAAGACCACAAGGTTCGGATCGGGTCTCCTTATATTTGCGGAAAGAAGCCAGTCGCATCAGCAAAGAAAACTGTTTCATCAACATCTGGCCCGAGTGTCATAAAGAAGAAGATAGATGGAATTGATGGCAATAGAGATGGGGATTTAGTACGAATCGGGATTACTCACACAAATGGACAGCCAATTACGGTTACTGCTGATAAGAATTTTCAGATTCGAGAAGGGGCTGACAAAGTACTTGCAACCATGAAGGCAGGGCAGAATGTATCCGTAAGCTGGTCGGGAGGGCAATATCATGTACGCGGATCAGGAAAGAAATTTGATACCGATAACAAAATACGATTTGTTCCACTTAATGGCGCAATTATGCAAATCGTAAGCTATAGTGATCCGTCCGTTACATATCCCGGAAAAAACTATAATAGATTTAGAGGAACGATCGAAATTAGAAAATGCAATACATGCAGTGAGCTATGGGCAATCAATGAACTTCGTACGGAACTTTATTTGCGAGGGCTAGGCGAAACATCTGGTGAGGGCCCTGAGCAATATATTGATGCCTTAGGAATTGCTGCGCGTACGTATGTCCTGTATCACAAAATTGTTACAGGTGGACGATCAGATAAAAATGATTTTGATATA
>DATIIA010000014.1:0-4503 GCA_035480115.1 Candidatus Anderseniibacteriota bacterium
CCCAGCATTATTTGCAGATTTCGCAAAAATTCCAAAAATTATTGAGATTGTTAAGCAAGAGCAAGAATCACAAAAATCAATTTCAGAGCAAACCTCTACGAAACAAGAAGAAAAACAGCAACACTTGCTCTAAACCAAAAAAAACTTTATTGTTCCTATACCGCTCAGATGGCGGAATTGGTATACGCGCAGCCTTGAGGTGGCTGTGGGAGCAATCCCGTGCAGGTTCAAGTCCTGTTCTGAGCACCAGGGCGATTAGCTCAGTGGTAGAGCAATTCGTTTACACCGAAAAGGTCGGGGGTTCGAATCCCTCATCGCCCACTCTTCGACTCGACCCGAAAAACGGGAATTCGAAACAACTATACTTTCAATGCTTCTTCGATGCGTTCCTTATGATCAGCATGCCAATGTTCTATTTCTTCGAGATATTTATATTCTACTACTAAGCTTTCAGAAGATTTTTTGATATCACCACTAACTACATGTCCGATATATGTTAAGTGTACGGTACCAACATCACGTACTTTTACATGAGCTAACTGTAGTAGCTTAACTTCAACTCCTGCTTCCTCTTCAACTTCCCGAATTGCAGCTTGATCTGGAGTTTCTCCCTTTTCAACCCAGCCACCAAGCATCCCCCACGAATTATCGTCCGTGCGTTGGTGTAATAAAATTTTACCTTCATTATTTTTAATAACTACATCTACTCCAATTCCCAGAGGACCTTTGTACATATATTTGGAGCGGGTAACGGGAGTCGAACCCGTGTTTCCTGATTGGCAACCAGGTGTAATAGCCATTATACGATACCCGCATATTTTCTCTCTGTGCCGCGGGCCAGAATCGAACTGGCGACGCCAGCCTCTTCCGAGGCTTAATTTGGACTATCTCATCATCCCACGATGGGAGCTGGGCGCTATTTGTAAGATTATTGTTGGGACTCACTTACTAGTCTCTACACCTTCCAAGAAACTTGTTACCCTCCTTGGCTTGGCTCGGGATTGTTTTTTATTTTTATCTAAAAAGTGTTCCCCGAGTTCACCCAGTTTATACACTCCCCATTACTGGAAAGGGCCCCGAAGATCCAGGGCTGCGCTCTACCACTGAGCTACCGCGGCATATATTCAGTTGTGCTACGAGCATAGCAGAATACATGTTTTTTTCAAATAAGAAAGCGATATAGATAGTAGGTAGAGCTATGTATGCTATACTATAATTATGAAATGCAAACTTTGCGGAAAACCATATAAAGACTATCAAGGCAGAACACGAACTCGTTGTGGATCATGTAATACTAAAATTCGCAGATACCGGGCAAAAATGGCAGCTATAAATCATCTAGGAGGGAAATGTACTGATTGTGGTTGGTCAGGCCATCAAGCAGCTTTACAATTCCATCATAAAAATCCAAAAGAAAAGGAATTCATTATTGGAAATGTTGCAAATAAAAGCTGGGATTCTATACTCTCTGAACTTAAAAAATGCTTATTACTATGCGCAAATTGCCACGCAATTCGACATAGTACTAAAAATGAAGATGCTTTTATACAAGAAGCTAATAATTATAAAGGCAGGGCTTTACCTTTTTAATCTAGTAAATATTCAAGAACTCGGCATACTTACTATATGGAATTAGCTAATAGAACATGCGAACCATGCCAAGGAGGCGTGCCGCCTCTTACTCGGGAAGAATTTGATCCAATGCTCAAGGAAATTAATCCTGCATGGGAAGTTATTGATGATAAAAAACTCAGAAGAACATATGATTTTCCGACGTTTATGGATTCTATTGCATTTGTAAACAAAGTTGCAGAGACGGCAGAGAAGGAAGGGCATCATCCTGATATCCAAATTCATTATAAACAGGTCATTATCGAGCTATGGACGTTTAAAATTAACGGCCTATTTGATAACGATTTTATTCTTGCCGCCAAAATAGACGAGCTGGTCTAGTCGATAACGACATAGATACCGGATCAAGCCCGGTATGAAAGAAAGTGGATAAAAACACGTAAAATGCCCTAAAAGGGCATTATTTTAGTATATTTGACGAAATAAGACATATATTGCTTGACTTTTTTAGTGGTTGTGCTATAGTACTACGTTTCGCCTACTAGATCAGTCTAGTAGGCTTTTTTGTTGGCCCGATTTCGGCCAATCCCACGAAAAACGTGAGGTTTACCCTATAAGTCTCTTCTATGCGTTTATTCGCAACCTTGAGACACAAAAACCTTACAAACACCACTATCAATATATCGAAAGTTCTTGCAATTGCACTTGGAGCAGTAATTTCTATCCATCATTCAGCGCTTGCATTTACTCTTCCTGCCGAAATCACCCCTCTTATTACCTTTCCGACCCCACAACCCGAGTTATCATATAGCTACAACTCTGGAACAGTAGATGCTATTAGCTCACCTGTTACCGTTGCAGGAGTATGGAAAGTAAATAGTTCTGTGAGTAAACCACAAATACATAAGGAACTTGCAACAAATCTTGTTCTTGAAGGTATGGCAAGTTACTACAGTAAAGCCGGATGTCTTGGATGTAACCCATTATTTGTAATGGCGAATGGACAACCACTTGATGACAATGCCCTTACGATGGCAATCGGTGCCGATAAGAGCAATCTTGTAGGATACCAAGCACGAGTTACCAATCTTGCAAACGGAAAGTCTGTAATTGTACGAATCACCGACACTGGCGGATTCTACCAAGACAAGTACGGCAATCGGGTAGCAGATCTTACAATCGGAACAAAGACTGCCATCGGAATGAATGGTGGATTAGGAAAAGTTCGAATCGAAGTATTGTAAGCTGAAACAAATAACCCAAAACACCCCTCATTACGCGGGGTGTTTTATTTTGACTAAATATTACTTTTATGCTAATATGAATACAACAAATGAAACACACAAACATAAACACATTTATTGTTCAGGCAATACAATTTCTTCCCATTCTTGTACTTCTCTTTGAAATGCTGGACCCTGCGCCAGCTCTTGCATTTAGTAATCAAGTAACAGGGCCTGATCTTATATTTATTCAGACTGTAAGTAATATTTCTGATCTGGGAACAAGAATACCCTTAAAAAAAGGCTTGTTACTTCGTATTACAGCGTCTGCATATACATCGAGTAGTGAACTTACAGACTCTTCTCCATACACCACAGCCAGTGGAACACGTACTCGGTATGGCATTATTGCAACCAATATTCTCCCCATGTTTACCAAAGTCAAAATTGGCTCAGAAGTGTTCACAGTAGAAGATCGCATGAACAGCAGATATGACCAATCCTTGTTCTTAGATATATGGCTCCCGACTGAACAAGCGGCTATAAATTTTGGTGTTCGGACTATAGACGCGCAAATCGTAGCTCTTCCAGGAAATAATTGACTTTTATTGGGGGATCCGTAATAATACCCCCTATCTATGGATGTATTACGTTTATTTGAATTACAGCAAATTGATGGAATCGACAGGCCTATTTTAAAAGCAGGCGATATTGTTCGTATTGGCACAAAAGTAGTGGAAGGCGATAAAACACGAGTGCAATCGTTTGAAGGCACCATACTAGGCGTTCGTGGAAGTGGCCCTTCGACATCATTCACTGTTCGCAGAGAAACTGGAAAATTTGCCGTTGAACGCGTATTTCCGCTGTATAGCCCGCTTATTACAGAGATCGAAATCATAAAGCGCCAAAAGGTGCTAAGGGCAAAATTGCATTATCTTCGTCATGAAGGCCGACGCCGCGTAAAAGAAGATGAGCTTGCAATGCAGCGCCACGTTAAAGAAGAATCTGATAAAAAGCGCCTTGCCAAAGAAGCGGCTGAGCGTGCAGAAGAAGAATCTGCAAAAGCAGAAAAAACCGCAGAACCATCAGAAGTAAAAGCAGAATAAGGCCCGCCTCCCACCCCCACCATCTCCCCCTCAGGCAGGGGGAGTGCCTATGCAAGCGGGCTTTTGTTTGGTATTACATGTATACGGCCATGTCGCCAAGTGGTAAGGCATGGGTCTGCAAAACCCTTATACATCGGTTCGATTCCGATCATGGCCTCACAATTAAATACATGCCCGGGTGGCGGAATGGTATACGCGAAGGACTTAAAATCCTTTGCCAGCAATGGCTTGCGGGTTCGAGTCCCGCCTCGGGCACCACTACGCTCCGCACTATGCGGAGCTTCGCGGTGCAAGCACTTATTTTAATAACAATATTTGGTTTTTTATGAGAGCGTTTTCAACTTGTTCTCGCGAAAACACATGCTTTGTGATGTTTTTAGAATCATGAATGCGAATAATTTCAACTTCTTTATCTGTCCATTTTTCCCATAATTCCACGCCTTTCTCAATTGTTTCTTTGGGGAACACGTCTAAAAGGCGATCATCGCGCTCTATACGAGTAAATCCTGTAAGGTCTATTGCTTTACGATTTTCTTCGGCCATTTTTTTGCAGAAAGAGTTTCAAGTACTTGGGTAAAATCGTCAGCAAGAGGGGCAGTAAA
>DATIIA010000015.1:0-4462 GCA_035480115.1 Candidatus Anderseniibacteriota bacterium
AGACTTGAGTATGGTAGAGGTCACTGGAATTCCAAGTGTAGGAGTGAAATCCGTAGATATTTGGAGGAACACCGATGGCGTAGGCAGGTGACTGGACCATAACTGACACTGAGGCACGAAAGCGTGGGGAGCAAACGGGATTAGATACCCCGGTAGTCCACGCCCTAAACTATGTCAACTAGCAATAGGGAGAGTCGACCCTCTCAGTGTCGTAGCTAACGCGTTAAGTTGACCGCCTGGGTAGTACGGCCGCAAGGCTAAAACTCAAAGGAATAGACGGGGGCCCGCACAAGCGGTGGAGCGTGTGGCTTAATTCGATGCTAAACGAGGAACCTTACCTAGGTTAGAAATCCAACTGTATCCGAGCAGAAACGCTCGGAGCTTCGAGATCGTTGGACAGGTGCTGCATGGTTGCCGTCAGCTCGTGTTGTGAAATGTTCCCTTCAGTGGGGTAACGAGCGCAACCCTTATCGTGTGTTGATTTTCACACGAGACTGCCGTGGTTAACACGGAGGAAGGTGGGGACGACGTCAAATCAGCATGGCCCTCTGACACCTAGGGCTGCACACGCGCTACAATGGATAGGACAATGAGACGCGACTACGCGAGTAGAAGGAATCTTTTAAACCTATCCTCAGTTCGGATTGGAGTCTGCAATTCGACTCCATGAAGCTGGAATCGCTAGTAACCGTAAATCAGCTCGTTACGGTGAATACGTTCTCGGGCTTTGTACTCACCGCCCGTCAACTCAGAAGAGCTGATAATACCTTAAGACCCGGCGTTCGTCGGGGCCACGGTAAGATCAGTGATTAGGAGTAAGTCGTAACAAGGCATCGCTAGGGGAACCTGGCGATGGATCACCTCCTTTCTAGGGATATAACGCTTTCCACTGTGGCTACGGCCATCGGAAATGCGCCTAGATGTCGACTATGGTCAACATAGACTATTCAATGAGAATAAGCGGAAAGCATACCTTCCCTTTAACACATGCGGTATGCAAAAATGGTATGTCTTTACAATCGCGCAAAGTTTCTCAGAGAGACTGCAAGAAAAACGGCTCACCTTGGGCTGTTTTTTCTTGCAAAAAAGTGTATAAAAATGTTTAATGTACTAACGCGCGTGTAGCTCAGCCGGTTAGAGCGCCACACTGATAATGTGGAGGTCCCAAGTTCGAGTCTTGGCACGCGCACTGAAGTGAATCCTTGTTCTTTTTTGGAGAAGAATCATGTGTGATACTGCAAATGACCCCTTGCGAGTTCAGGTACTAGTATTCAAAAGAGACGCCAAGACTATTCAGTCAATGCAAGCAGTAAATGAAGAACTTCGCAAAATACACCGCAATATTCAAGAAATGCAACAAAGAGCGCAGCAACAAATTCGTCGCACATAATCTTGATCCGGAAAGGCGTACATGAGGAAACTCTGCGCGCCTCTTTTTTTATAGCGCTGTATAATAAATATCATGCAGCTACCCCAAGAAGTACAATCCGTTATTACTCAGCTTCAAACAGCTGGCTTTGAAGCATATGCCGTTGGTGGATGCGTGCGGGATTTGTTATTGGGCAAAGAACCAAAAGATTGGGATGTCACCACGTCTGCAAACCCCGCAGAAATCCAAAAGGTATTTCCCAATTCGTTTTATACGAATACGTTTGGGACGGTGACGGTACGAACTGGCGCGACTCCAGACCCCCTCCAACTCCCCCTTAGTAAGGGGGAGGGAACTACATCTGTTATTTCCGAAATTGAAGTGACAACGTATCGAATTGATGCTGGGTACAATGACCAGCGACATCCGGACTCCGTGACGTTCACTAAAAGTATTCGTGAGGATTTAGCGCGTCGAGATTTTACGATTAATGCGATGGCGATGACGTACCTCACCCCCGCCTCTCCTTCTAAAGGAGAGGGGTCGACAATGCGCAACCCTTCTCTTTACGAAGGAGAAGGGAAGAGGGATGAGGTTACTATCGACAACATGCAAATCATCGATCCATTTGGAGGATTAAAAGATTTACATAATAGAATTATTCGAGCAGTTGGAAATCCGAGTGAACGATTTACAGAAGATGCGCTTCGATTAATGCGTGCAATACGCTTTAGCGCGCAATTAGGTTTTGAAATAGAAGAATATACTCTTCGGGCAATCACGGAATATGCACCTGCAATTGAAGCAGTGTCCCATGAACGAATTCGAGATGAGTTTGTAAAAATAATTATGAGTCGGCATCCAGAACCTGCGCTAAACTTACTCCAGCAAACGGGATTATTGGCAGTCATTCTTCCTGAAGTTGCGGAGGGTGTAGGCATCGGCCAGAACAAGCACCATGTGTACACCGTATTTGAACACTGCGTAAAATCTTTGCAATTTGCAGCAGAATTTGAGTACCCATTACACGTCCGAATCGCTGCGCTTTTTCATGATATCGGAAAACCGAGAACCAGAAGATTCGTAGATACTGATTATACGTTTTACGGACATGAAATCGTTGGCGCTCACATGACGGAATCCTTAATGAAACGGCTCAAATTTCCATCAGATATTACCAAACAAGTAACCCACTTGGTTCGCCATCATATGTTTTATTACGATGTAGGCAAAGTAACCCCTGCAGGAGCACGAAGATTGCTTCGCAGAGTAGGAAAAGATAATTTTGATGACTTAATTAAGCTTCGCATCGCTGAACGGAAAGGTTCCGGAGTACCAAAAGCAGAGCCATACCGCCTTCGCCACCTGCAGTTTATGGTCGAACAAGCCAGTAAAGAGCCTATTTCCGTAGGACAATTAGCCGTTACGGGAAATGACTTAATTCACAAGCTCGGCCTACGCCCCGGCCCTATGATCGGTGGTATCTTGCATGCGCTGTTAGCAGAAGTATTAGAAGATCCAAAGAAAAACGATAAGGCTTATTTACTAGAACAAGCAAAAGCATTACAAGAAAAAACCCCCGAAGACCTCAAGAAATTAGGAGAAGAAGCAATTGCAGAAGAAGAAAAAAAGCAGGAAGAAGAAATAAAGAGAAAGTATCACGTATAGCTTCTCCCCCTTACCAAGGGGGAGTTAGAGGGGGTCTTGGGCTACGGACCCCACCCAACCTCCCCTTCGTAAGGGGAGGAGTTACGACGGTACTTGTTTTCTGCTATAATATACTCATGAGTTTTCTTTTATTTTTAGCAGGATTCGTGATGATGGCTGTGGGGTTTATGATGGTGTGGCAAACGGCATGGTTTGATGAAAACTGGGGAGATATCGGTGCAATGTTCGGGTTAAAAGGATCCAGCCTCGAGCATTGGAAATTTGGTGGAATTATTTTGCTATTCTTAGGATTCCTCATCGCATTCGGCATATTCCAAGCATTTTTCAACCTGACGATCGGCCAATTCTTGCCGAACGGGCAAAGATAACTTGCAAAGCGCGGTGTAAACCGCTTTAATGGAGTGCAGAGATAAAAGGGCCCCTAGCTCATTTGGTAGAGCGCCTCGCTTGCACCGAGGAGGTGAGCGGTTCGAATCCGCTGGGGTCCACCACTTTTTTGACTTCCCAAACCCACCGGGATACGCTCAATATAGATTATCCTTCATAATCTTACGCGAAAGGAGGTGTCGAACATATGACAACGTACAATTCTTTCTTGTCAGTCTGGTCTACTGCTGTTACAAACTCTCTTTCTGATTTGTGGGTACAATTTATCAGCTTTATTCCGAATGTTATCGCAGCTGTTGTTGTATTTATCGTCGGTTGGGCGATTGCAGTAGCAGTAGGGCGATTGATTGAGAAGTTGCTTGTATTAGTTCGCATTAACGCCGCCTTTGAATCATTGCGTGGATTAAAGCGAGCTGTAGAACAAGCAGGGCTTACGCTCAACATTGCACACCTTGTAGGAGAAATCTTTAAGTGGTTTTTCATCATTGTGTCGCTGTTAGCAGCAACAAATATTCTAGGATTGCAGCAAGTATCGGAGTTCTTAACTTCAGTACTGTATTACATTCCAAATGTAGTTATCGCTGCGCTTATCTTAGTAATTTCTGTAGTACTTGCGAACTTCGTGTATCGCACAGTACTTGCAACTGTTGAAGCTGCTGGATTCACCAGCGGTGGCGCAATTGCAGCAATTTGTAAGTGGTCAATACTCGTATTCGCCATCTTCGCAGCATTGCTCCAATTAAACGTCGCAAGCCAATTAATCCAAACATTCTTGACTGCATTCTTCGCAATGGTAGCCATTGCCGGAGGCCTTGCATTCGGATTGGGAGGAAAAGACTTAGCTGCAAAATGGCTCGCGAAAGCAGAGCATGATATTGCAGGTAGGAAGAGATAAACAGACGTGAGACCCTGCTTCGGCCGGGCACAAAAGCACATGTCTACAAAGATACAAAAGACGGCACATCAGGTGGGCCGTCTTTTGCTATTTAGAATAGCTGAGAATATACTTTCTTTATGAAAATTAGTATTATGTGCGGG
>DATIIA010000016.1:0-1806 GCA_035480115.1 Candidatus Anderseniibacteriota bacterium
CAAAAAGAAGCTCTTGTCGGAAATACGAACGCTCTGAGTGAGAAATAGAAATAGAGTAGTTTAGCCTCGAAAACTTGCTATATAGGATAGTAAGGAGTAGTATGATGATACCTGTTAATCTCACCTACTACGTTGCTTCTTTGGAATAAGCAAAAGCATGTTATTAGCATTTCTCTATGCATGTAACATATATTTCGTCCTTTTTGCCAAGAAAATGTGGTGTTGCAACATACACCCATGATTTGTCTTTAGAAATTCAAAACCAAAAACATCAGATTGCTATTGTTGCGATGGAGCATCCAACAATTCCGCTTACCTATACAAATCCGGTTATCAAAACAATTCGACAAGAAAAAGTACTCGATTATAAAGAGGTAGCTCGAATGCTAAATGAGCAACCAACAGATATTGTTCATTTGCAGCACGAATTTGGTCTTTTTGGCGGTAAAGATGGAGAATATATTTTAGAACTTGCAAAAGAATTAACAAAACCTTTCATTGTAACTTTTCATACAATTCTTCTTACGCCAACTGATCATCAAAAATATATTATTCAAGAATTAGCTAGACTGAGCCGGAAAATTATTGTCATGGAGGAAATTGCAAAAGATCGTCTGGAGAATGTATACGGACTCGACCTGAAAGATATTGCTGTTATTCTCCATGGGGCGCCGCTTGTTACCCTTGGAAAAAAAGAGGCCGCTATGCGTATTGGACATCCAGATGCTTTTATCCTTTTAGCAAATAATCTACTGAGTCGCAATAAAGGCATAGAATATGCAATTGAGGCAGTTAGTAAAGCACTTCCCAATATCCCTAATCTCCTTTTTCTCATTGTTGGCGAAACGCATCCGGTTGTAAAAAGCATAGAAGGAGAATCATATAGAGAAGAACTTATGCAGCTTGTTAAAAAATTACATGTGGAGGATCATGTATTGTTTGTTAACAGTTACGTTTCCTTAGAACAATTAAAAACCTACCTTGCAGCAACTGATATTTACCTAACTCCCTATCTTGATCCGCAACAAATTACATCAGGGACGTTATCCTATGCATTAGGTGCAGAAAAGGCTTGTATTGCAACAGAATATGTATATGCAAAAGAAATGCTTTCTCAAGGAAAAGGCATTCTTGTCCCATTTAAAAATAGTGACGCAATTGCACATGCGGTTATTGATTTATATCAACATCCGCAAGAGCGCCGTGCAATTGAGAAAAGGCTACATGCGCTGAGCCTTGATATGCAATGGCCTGCTGTTGCTCATAAGCATCTTGAATTATATAGGCATGTGCTTCTCGAAGAGACAGAAAGTCGTGACGTGGCAAAAGCGCTTATTCAAAAACCACTTGATTTATCGTATTTGCTTGAGATGACAGATTCCGTTGGTCTTTTGCAGCACGCGTATCATGCAATTCCGGACAGAAGATTTGGTTACAGTACCGATGATAACGCGCGCGCACTTATTGTTGCTTCCAATCTTGAAGAACATAAGGAATCCTATACCTCACAGCTAGTAAAAAATTACCTAAGCTTTATGCAGCATGCACAAACCCCAAACGGAAAATTCCATACATTTCTCAGTTACGAGCGAACATGGAATGATACAGAGGATATTTCGGATGCGTATGGAAAAGCATTGTGGTCCTTTGGGTTTTATTTGTATAAAAATCGCTCATCTCACTTCGCCTCTGCTGTCCATTCATTATTTGTTACAAGCATGAAGCAGTTAGGGGAAATACGCGATATTCGTACTGCTTCCTCTGCTATTTTAGGTTTGTATTATTATATTTTGGCATTTAATAGCA
>DATIIA010000017.1:0-3995 GCA_035480115.1 Candidatus Anderseniibacteriota bacterium
TCTTTACTACATGCAATAAAATTTCGGGAGCTTTGCCAGTGGCAAATGTTAACTGGCTGATTGCACGATCAGAAGTCATTCCCTGGATCATTCGTGCATACGGGCGAATCTTTCGAGGAGACATACGAGCGTGTTTTTGTGTAGCAGAAACTTTCATATCGTATTATTTACCACCCTTCGGCGCTGCAGCAGGCGCTGGAGCCTTTGCTTGCTCAACTTCTTTCTGCAACTTACCACCATGACGAACAAATTTTCGAGAAAGCGCAAATTCGCCGAGCTTATGACCAACCATATCTTCAGTTACCATCACTGGAATGTGTTCTTTTCCATTATGAACGCCAAATCGAAAACCGACCATTTCCGGGAAAATAGTTGATCTGCGACTCCATGTCTTGATAATAGTCCTGTCTCCTTGCTTAAGATCTTTCACTTTAGCAAGTAAGTGGGAGTCAATAAATGGTCCTTTTTTAAGTGATCGTGACATAAATATTATTTCTTCTTTTTACTCTTTCTTCTCTCTAAAATAAATTGATTAGAATACCTATTCGGCTTTCTGGTCTTAACGCCGTTTGCATGCTTCCCCCATTTTGTTTTCGGATATTTTAATCCGATAGACTGTGCACCTTCTCCACCTCCATGGGGATGGTCTACAGGGTTCATTACCTTTCCTCGAACGTTCGGACGCTTTCCAAGACGACGATTTCGTCCTGCTGACCCAATTCGCTGTAGGCGCCAGTCAGGATTGCTGACCGACCCAATTGTGGCATAAGATTCCTTAGAAATCAAGCGTACTTCCCCTGAAGCCATTTTGATTTGAGCATAGTGTTCCTGCACGTCCATAACGACGCCGTATGATCCCGCAGAGCGGAATAGACTTCCTCCGCGTCCTGGTGAAATTTCGACGTTAAATACAGAAATGCCAGGGGTAATGTTCTGCAATTGCATGCGGTTTCCATCTTTTTCGGGAGCTTTGGCATCAGTAACAATCTTAGAGCCTTCTGTGGCTCCTGCCCACGCCAATACATACTGCCGATCGCCGTCTGCATACACAACACGAGCCAAATACGCAGATCTGTTCGGATCAAACTCGATATGCTCAACTGTTCCAGGAATACCTAGTTTTTCTTGCCCAAAACTAATCACGCGAACATTTCGCTTCACGCCGCCTCCACGATGCCGTGTAGTAATTTTCCCTGCAGCTCCGCGCCCGCTCGTAGCAGTCTTCTTCACGAGCTTCGTCTTCATCGGCTCGCCACGATATAGATCTGTTCGATCTACTATAGAAGCTTTTTTACGTGCTCCGCGACTTGATTTGTAAATCTTGATAGCCATAGGATATTACAGGTGAGAAACAATTGACTGTACATTATCTACTCTTACGTATGCTTTTTTATACTGATTTGTAACGCCCTCGGTAATTCCTCTTCGACGAATGCGAGGATGGCTCAATGCTGTCCTAACGCTCAGTACATGTACGCCGTACCTGCTTTCAATAGCAGCAGCAATCTGGCCTTTAGTAACATGACGTAAAACTTTGAACACAACTGTGTTTTGCTCCTGTTGCAAAATCCCTTTTTCAGACACAACTTCCATCAGGCCAATCCGTCCACTTGTGAGCGCATGAGCATCCACAGGTTGCTTTTTCTTCGCAGCAGAAGTTGCAACTGATTTCAGTTTTTTATTCCTTGCAGGAGCCTTTTTTGCATCCTTTCCAAGTATTCGTTTTGAGAGTGTAAGAAGTGACATAGGAAATTAGTGTACGGCGCATCGAGTTTCAATAGTATGCAGCGCAGCTTCATCAATCCATACTTCATGTGCCTTAATAACATCGCTGATAAGAACTTTATGTGCGTATCTCACATGAACAGTTGGCACGTTGCGCATAGCGCGTTCGAGCTGCTTGTGCGTTTCATCAATAATCACAAGCAATCCAGCTTTACCAGAAATATCCTTTGCAACGTCTTTTGTCTTCAACGGCATGTCTTTTTCGAGCCGCATAATCATAAGCGATGCATTCTTTGCGTGCATTGCAAGCACACCAGAAAATGCGCGTCGGCGTTCTCGCAACTGGGTTTTTCGAATGCTTGTTTTACGACTTCTCGGACCAAATGAAATTCCGCCCCCCACCCAAATAGGCGATCGAGTTGATCCATGACGAGATCGGCCAGTTCCTTTTTGCTTCCAGGGCTTTCGTCCGCCGCCTTGTACTTCCGAACGTTCTTTTGTATGTGCTTTGCGAATACGCATTCTTCGATTGGTCGTATGAATGGTACGTGCAATTAATTCAAGAGCATCGACGCCAACAATATATTCAGGCATAGCAAGCGTTTCTTTGGACGTTTTACTTCCTAGCATGAGCACTGGCAATTCTTGAGTTGTTGATTTTTTTGCCATAGGTTATTTGGTTTCAATGCTTCTTATTTCAACAATGCTTCCCTTTGGTCCGGGAACTGCTCCTTTTACAGCAACAAGGTTATGTTCAGCATCAACTTTTACAACCTGGAGGTTTTTCACGGTTACCTGGTCGGCTCCCATTCGCCCGGCCATTCTCATTCCTTTCATGACGTGCTGAGGAAAGCGCCCTCCGATAGAGCCTGGTCGGCGCAGTACGTGTCGATGACCATGGCTTGCAGGACCACCAGAAAAATGATGTCTTTTTACTACACCTTGATTACCTTTACCCTTTGAAACTCCAGTCACTTCAATTGCATCACCTTCAATAAACTGTTCGACACTAAGGGATTCAACATCAGCTGCAATTTCGCCTGCAAATTCTCGTCGTGCTGCGAATACCTCTTTATATGCATTTGGTGTTCGCTTCTCTCCAAGTTTCGCTCCTTCTTTTTTCGGGAGTGCTAATTGGACAGCAGCGTACCCATCTTTTTCCACGGTTCGACGAATAGTAACAGTATTAGGAAGCGCAGAAATAAGGGTAACAGGAACCACCTCTCCATCGGGAGAGAATACTTGAGACATGCCGATTTTTCGTCCTAGAAGCGCTTTCATAACGTGATACTCGCATGGAGCTGAAAATAAAAAAGCTTATAATTAAAAGCTCAAAAAAAACGACTTTCCCACACCTAAGCACGGGTAGTTCTTAAGATAGAACATCTGTCAAAAAAACGCAAATTCATATTTGAATATTACTTTTCATATAAAAAGTCGCATTTTGGCTCCTTTCGAGAAATAAAAAACGGCAGCCGAATCACGAATTGTGATTAAACTGCCGGTAAGAAACCGAGACTGCTGAAGAAAGAACTAAATGGGCAAGGATTGCAACCTCTTCACGACTTTGGGATCCACCAGGAAAAACTCGTGATTGACAGCTGTTTGATACACTTCGACAACGTTTCCAATGCTGACAACGTGGCTGTTTTTCACAAAATCCCCGTATGCAATCCAGTGCTTACCAGAAACAACTTCCCGAAGCAGTGCCTTTCCTCCATTATCGTATACCGCCTCAACCCTCATTGGACACCGTTGCGGCAAGCCGGATGCTAAAAAACCGATAAAAGCCTGCTTGCGACCTTGCTGGAAACCGATTGAACAGCAAATCAACATTCCCAACAACACGCAAACGAGAAATAAAGGCTCCTGATACCACATGTCCTTGTCCTTATAAAAGGTTCATTCTGTAGGTCCGTTGGCAACATTACCAACCTCAGCTTCATCATTTTAGTTAAAATTTAATATTTTGTCAAGTTTAATATTTGACGAATTAAAACTAATAAACCGATTTCTCTAAGCCTTTATAACAGCAGCCAGAAAGGTTTTTTCTTAGCCAAAATTCGGGTACTATGCATATATGAAAAAGGAGGAAGAGAAAAATCAGCCGGCTACAAAACAGGATCTCAACAATCTAGATACAGCTATTCACAAAGACCTCGAAATATGGGGGGGGGGAATTTAGCTGCACAAATCGACGATCTTAGGCAAGAGAATGACAAACGATTCGATGAAATTGATAAGGATATGCACGAAATTAAAAAAGGGAT
>DATIIA010000018.1:0-6345 GCA_035480115.1 Candidatus Anderseniibacteriota bacterium
CTCCGAGTATTCTTGACCCATACTTGGAAATGAATAGAACCGGAACCGTAGACGACTATCTCACAAATGTCGATCGACTCGGGCAGGAAAAGTTATCAGGAGAACTTGCGAGAAAGCGAAAACAGATCTGGAAAGAGATTAACGAGAGGTTTTCAAAGGTGACGATCATGAAGAGATTAAAACAGGAAGTGTTTATTTAAAGATTATGTCAGCAAAAATTACGGTCGTTATGTCAACGCGCAACGATGGTCAGTATTTAGAGACGGCATTGAAAAGCCTTTTGTCACAAACGTTTAAGGACTGGGAATTACTCATCATTAATGACGCTTCAACTGACAATACCGAAGAAATAATTCATCGATTGTTCGGACAAGATTCTCGACTGTTTTATGTAAAGAACTTTAAGAATCTTGGCGTGACGATCAACATTAAGCGATTAATCAGAAAAGCAAATACTGAATTTATTGCCCGGTTAGATGGAGACGATTATTGGATTGATAGAAGAAAATTAAGTCAGCAATATAAGATTATTACGCAAGACGAGACTATTGGAATGATAGGAACATGGGCAAAAGTTGTCGACTTACATGGGAAAGAACTGTACAAAGTTCGTTATTCGCTTACGGATAAGAGTATCAGGAAAAGGATGCTGTACGAGAACCCGTTTATTACGAGCAGCACATTATTTAGAAAACCAAAAAACTCGGAGGTAGCGCAGATCAAACCCTTGAACAAGTACGCTGATGATTACAATTTGGTGTTGCAGGTAGGGATAACAAAAAAGCTCATGAATATTCCCATATATGCCACTGCCTATCGAATAAATCCAGCAGGGGTCAGCCAGACAAAAGCACATCAACAGATTCAGGATACAATGAGGATTATTGAACAGTACAAACCCTATTATCCTGGTTACCGCGTCGCATCCTTGCTTTGGAAATTAAGAATAAACTACCCAATTTGGATGAAAGGAAAAATGCCAATGGAGGTTAAAAATACATTAAAGTATTACTCATAATGAAACGACTACATTACAAGACATTCTTCATTATTTTCTTTCTCACTTCTGTGAGTTTCGCTGCTCTAGGCTATTTTTTCATGAACAATGCGATTCTTCCTTACGCCGACGCAATGTCTCGCATGGATATCGCGCGAAAAGTTGTTGACAACCTGAATCCAGGATTGGCACAGCTCGGGAACGTTTGGCTCCCTCTACCCCAGCTCCTTATGTTGCCGTTTATTTGGAACGATTATCTTTGGCATAGTGGACTCGCAGGGGCATTCATGTCGATGACGGCATTTATTATTGGCGGGTATTATGTGTATAAATCAGCATATTTCCTCAGCAAATCATTTTTGCCATCGTTTTTTAGCATGTGCGTGTTTGCTCTAAATATTAACGCCGTGTATCTTCAGACAACAGCAATGTCTGAATCACTTTTTCTGTGTCTCCTTTCGATTTCTACGTATTATTTCTTGAGGTGGGTGAATAAGGATGAGCAAAAGTACCTCATATTTGCTGGAGCTGGTGTGGCTGGAATCACCTTGATCCGCTATGAAGGTTTGGCACTGCTTTTAAGCTCAATAGGGTTTGTTGGATTTTATTCATTAGTAAAGTATCGAAGTCTCAAGCGCATTGAAAGCAACCTTATCATTTACTGTTGGATCTCTTGCTTGGGATTTGCGTTGTGGACGCTTTACCTAGCTGCAATTTTTGGTGATCCACTCTTTTGGCTGCGATATTACGCATCAGTTCAAATATCTCTGGGCGGTGGAGGAGCTCCGGCAGCCGCAGCGGTGCAGTACTCACAAGCAAAGCCATTTCTTGCCGCAGTTTGGGAATATGTGACATCGATCACATGGATGTCAGGAGTGATTCCTGTTGTGTTTGCATTTTTAGGTTTAGTGCTGGCTTTGATTGTTTCTATCTGGAAGAGGTCGTGGAATTTTCTCGTGCTTTTATTGCCGCTATCGATATTTTTCCTCATGGTGCTTACATTGCAAAGAAATACTCCCATCGTACAACCAAGTTTAAATATTCCAAATTTATTGTCGACGCAAACCAGTCTGGGTGTTGGATTCAATATTCGATATGGCATTATGTTGCTGCCTTGGATTGCTGTTTTAACTGTCTTTGTTTTCAATCTTAAGAAGCCTTGGTATATCCCCACTTTACTTTTCTTTGCGATCTTTAGTTTTCAGATCTTTAATACATTCTTTCCAAAAGTTACTGCGATTTATGAAATCCCTCGAAGAATTTATGGAAAACCTGACAGCGCTCTCGTTGATTGGATGAGAAACAATTATGACGGTGGTTACATTATGATCAGCGCAACTGGTTTTGAAGATCAAATGTTTGAAATGGGGCTTCCCTACAGAACATACATTCATGAGGGGGCAGGGAAGTATTGGACTGAAGCATTGGATCGTCCGGCAAGATATGCCAATTGGATTGTAATCGACATGAATAGATCTTCAGATGTTTTAGCAAAGGAATTTGTGCACAAACAATATTGGAATTGGGATTACAACATTGCCTGGAAAGACCCAGGAAGCAGTGTAACAGTTTATAAAATTAAGACGAAACCGGATATCATTATCCCGAAGGAGTAACCCTTCTCATGATCTCTGTCATCATCCCTGTAAAAGGTCATCGAGTGGTTGAGAAATTGCTGAAAGAACTTCAAGGCACAAAAATTAATCGAAAGTTTGAAATACTAGTCATTGACTCAGCACCAGATGCTTTACGGGACTTGAGAAATAAATTCAAAAAAGTTCGATGGATCGATTATGACACTTCGAGTAAACAATCTATTCCAGAACAGAGAAACTTTGGAATAAAGAAGGCGAAAGGAAATATTATTGCGTTTATTGATGCCGATTGTGTCCCAGAAAAAGATTGGTTGAGCAACCTCACTGAGCCAATAGTGAGTGGAAAGGAAAAGATTACTTGTGGATGGGTAAAATCAGTCAGAAAATATCCAATGAAATGGACAATAGATCACTTTCACACAAGTAAGTATGTTTTGTTCGCGCCAACGATGAACTCTGCATTTTCTAGAGAAGTGTTTGACAAGATTGGTCTTTATGATGCTCGATTTATGTACGGAGGTGAGGATCTCGACTATTGTTGGAGAGTAATAAAAGCAGGTTATAAAATTCGATATTGTTCAAATGCCGTGGTTTACCATGATTGGGGCGACGCAAAGAGAAATCTCTCAAGGATGTTTGGCTACGGCAAAGCAAACTTTCTTTTTTTTGAAAAACACTTTGCTGAAATCATCCGAAAGCCTGGATATTTATATGGCATACTCGCGTACCCCTTTTTTATTGCAGGTCTACCAATCATTTTGGTTTTTCCACTCTACCCACTGCTCATTTTGATTCCCTTCCTAAAAACGTTATTTGAATCAAAATCATTAGAATATTCATTCGAAAATATGTATTTCAACTTTTTGTATGGCTTTGGCTTTCTTGCAGGGAACTTTAGTTATGTAAAGAGTAGTTTGCTCGGGTAATCATTAATGATAGAGAGAAATAGATGGGGACTGAATCAAATCGCATGAATGCAAAAGAATGGGTTTGCCTAAATCTCGAGCATGTTTATAACTCAATCAAATTTCTCGGTTTGGCACGAGGTGTCCAAATAAGTTTCCATTTCATTCTAATTTATGTGTTTATGTTGAGGAATATTCGGCAATATACGTTTTGCGGGATGACATTTCGTTTTAAGAACAAGCAATCACTGATCGATTTATTTCAGGAAATCTTCACGCAAAATCCTTATTTCTTTAAATCAAATGTTGATGATCCATTTATTGTTGATGCGGGTTCAAATATAGGAGATTCGCTTCTCTACTTTAAATATCTGTATCCAAAAGCAACAGTTATGTGTTTTGAGCCACATCCGGAAGCGTTTGAACTGCTAAAGATCAACGCTGGGGCGAACAACTTTCATAACGTGGAGTTACATCAAGTAGCTTTAGGTGGAAAAGATGGTCACTTAACTTTATATTCTGATTCTTCATCAACATATAGAACATCTGGAGGGGATAAAAGTTTGTTAAAAGCCGTTGTTCGTCGTGAGAAAATAAACTTGAAGAAACCACTCACTGTTCCAATCAAAAAGTTGAGTCAATTTAACTCAATAAAAAACTGTATACGGATAGATTTGTTAAAACTAGATGTAGAAGGTGAAGAGACTTCTGTTCTAGCAGACCTTGATTCAGAAGGTCTTTTAGAGAAGACAACAAAAGTTATTCTTGAGTACCATTTTTCCTTTGGAAAGAAGACCTCAAACTCCTTGGATAAGATTATCAGTCTTCTTCATCAAAATAATTTTGTATTTGGTGCATTTAACTATTATCGATATACATCTAATAACTTACATGACTTAACGCTAATGTTGGTTGCGAATAAATCGGCTTAATTAAAGCTTTTCCGAAGTTTTTGCTAAAATCAGTTCAATGGCCTATTCTTCTACCCCCCTCTATAAAAAGCTCGGAATCAAGCCGGGTTCGCGCGTCTCCGTTATCAATTCACCTAACGGTTATAAGTCCTGGCTTCAACTTGGCTCGGTGAACTGTGACTTCGTGCCGTCAACGACGCTCAAGGCTGATATCGTGCATATTTTTGCCAAAACGCAGGCGGAGTTTGCTTCGGAGCTGCACGCGGCAAAGCCACGCATCTTTCCGGCTGGAGCAATTTGGGTATCGTGGCCCAAAAACTCAGCAAGGTCAACGATAAAATCCAGCCTCACCGAAAATGCCATCCGCGACTACGCCCTTACACACGGCCTGGTCGACGTGAAAGTCGCGTCCATTAACGACGCTTGGTCAGGTCTCAAACTTATCTACAGATTGAAAGATCGTTAGAACTTGAACTGGTCGGCATACTTGCCAATCAGGGGAAGCTCTTCTTGCTTGCCATTGAGCGCGTTCATCAAACCCTTGATCCAGAGTACCAAGAGGGCGATGCCAACGATCATACCGACTAGTCCGCCTGCGAGCCATCCGAGTACTGGGATGTACCAGAAGATGCGCTCGAGAATGTTCCAGCCGATCGTCACGAGCAAGAGTACCAATGACTGCTTCACATGGAACTTCACGAATGGATCATTCTTTGCGTCGGTGAGCAAGGGAATGAAAAACAAGACATAGGCGAGTGCCGCCATGCCGGTGTTTTTGGTTGATTTCGTTGCGGTCGGTGCTGCTGCCATGGTGACTCCTTATATATCAATGCTTAATTTGAATATATCAACCAAGGAAGAGGCATGCAAGGGAGGAGTTTCAGCGCGATTTCAGCCCTATAACATCCCACCTCTTGCTCTTTTACGAAAGATGTTCTTATACTGAATATAAGAGGTGCATTAATATTAGTCAGCACCTCAGGAATTGGAGTTCTATGTACGCAGTTGTCTTGCCCCTTCTCCTCGGTGGAGTCGTTTCCACGGTGATTGGAGCTGTTTGGTACTCGCCAGCCCTGTTTGGCACGCAATGGATGAAGATGATGGGCATGAAAAAGGGCGACATGAAGCCAACCGGCGCCGATATGATGCCGTTGATGATTGGTTCCTTTCTCGCACAGCTTTTGATGGGCTACGTACTCTGGAGCCTCATGAAGATGCTCGGAGCCGCCGGGCCGACCACAGGTGCACAGCTTGCCTTCTTAACATGGTTAGGCTTTGTTGCCACAACCTCGTTGGTGAACGCGATCTATGGAAAGAAGCCGATGAAGCTCTTCCTGATCGATGTTGGCTACCACTTGGCAAGCCTGCTCTCGATGGGCGTGATCTTTGGCCTGATGGGCTAAAGCGTTCAGCGAAGTTTCAAAAAATTATATCGTGTATGGCGTTTCCAGTTTGAAGTGCTGTGACGCGACGCGTGCTAACACTGCATTTACGGTTGCCTTGGGAATGTTGGAAAGTTCAATTGCCGAGCCGGTCTTTTTCTCATCCAGGTAGGCGTGAAGAATCTTGTCCGCGGCCTCGTAGGTAAACCCGAGCTCTTGCTCGTCGGTTTGGTTGTCCCAAAGACCAGCAGAAGGGTGCTTTTGAATGATTTCTTGTGGCAGTTTTAGGTGAGCGGCGAGTTGGCGCACTTGTGTCTTGTAGAACTGCTGAATCGGCTCGATGTCCGAGGCTTCATCGCCGAACCGCGTGAAGTAACCTAAATATTTCTCTGAGCGATTCTCGGTTCCAACCACAAGTGCGTCTTTTTGTTTCGCAAGGTCATAAATCGCGATCATGCGACATCGCGCCATGATATTTCCCAGCCGGAAGGCCGCTTTTGTGTTGAGGGCTGCACTTGCCGCAGCAACAATCGGCTCGATTTGAATTGTTGTGAC
>DATIIA010000019.1:0-5295 GCA_035480115.1 Candidatus Anderseniibacteriota bacterium
TCCGGTTTGCAAGTAGCAGGGTATATATCGAGAAAGCTCAAATTACTGCGCCTGTTACGCAACTTTCTCCGCAAACATCTGGAATTCTTGAGCAATTATATGTTCATGAAGGGGATGTGGTGAATAAAGACGCTCTTATTGCTCGAGTGGGAAATGAATTAATAAAAACTAAAACGGATGGCGAAATAGTTTCCGTTACGAATACTATCGGCGCGCTTATCAATAGAGGAACAGTTATTGCAAGCATGGTGCGTTCTGAAGACTTGCGCGTTGATGGGCATGTACAAGAAAATAGTGGACTTCGTGACATCCATGTGGGACAAATTGCGCTGTTTACGGTTGATGCATTTGGATCCAAGCAATATACGGGGGTAGTAGATGAAGTCGCTTCAACATCCAGATCAGGAGATATCGTATTTAGTATTTCTGACAAGCGAGCAGAGCAAGACTTTGACGTAAAAGTTCGATTCGATACTACACAGTATCCGGAACTTAAAAATGGAATGTCTGCAAAAATATGGGTGATTCGTTAAAGTGGTGGGTACTGGTTACGGTTATCGTCGGTACATTTTTAGGTCGGCTTGATCAGACAATAGTCAATTTAGCGCTTCCAAAAATTATCGACGATTTCAGTATTACCGTAACCTCTGCTGGCTGGATTGCTACTGCATATATTTTAGCTAATGCAGTATTTGTTCCTATTTGGGGCAAACTTGGCGATACGATCGGAAGAAAAAAAGTTTATTTAATGGGATTTATTATTTTCATTATCGGATCTGTATTAGCGGGGTTATCTTGGAACTTATCGTCGATGATTGTATTTCGAGTCATCCAGGCTATTGCGGGGTCTGCTGATTATCCTACGGCCATGGCAATTCTTGCCGTAACGTTCAATAAAGGAAAAGAACGGGCCCAGGCACTTGGGATTTGGTCTGCATCGTTTGCGGTTGCTGCTGTGTTTGGACCACTTATTGGTGGTCCGTTAATTGATGCTTTTGGATGGCGATCTGTGTTTTTGATTAATATACCAGTTGGTCTTATCGGCCTTCTCATGGCGTGGATTTTTGTTACTGAATCTACTTCCATCAAGAAAACAGTTTCATTTGATTGGTGGGGAGCGCTCTGTCTTGGTGCTGCTCTCGTATCATTAGTGCTTGTTCTTGATAAAGGAATTGATTGGGGTTGGCTTTCTCTTCAAAGTATGGCGTGCTATATCGCAACGATATTATTTTTCGTTATTTTTTATCGCATTGAAGTTACGCATACAGAACCAATTGTCGATTTCAAGTTTTTCAAAGAAAGTATATTCACTACAACGCTTATTAATAATTTCATTGTGTTTATGGCGATGATGGGAAGCTTTTTTCTCATTCCTGTATTCGCTCAAACATTCTTAGGATATAACGCAACTGAAACGGGATACTTATTTATTCCAATGGCCTTTGCAATCATGATTGCAGCTCCATTAGGCGGGAGCTTAACTGGCAAAGTCAGCGCACGCGCTGTTATTATGGGAAGTACTTTTGTTTCCGCAATCGGCTTGTATATGTTTTTAGGATTAGATGTTCGCTCCAATGCATTTGACCTTATTATTCCAATGACGGTGATGGCATTCGGGATTGGGTTTGGGATGGCGCAGCGTACGGGAGCTATTGCAGCTGTTGTTCCGGATACCGAAATCGGAGTTGCATCATCTATCTTAGCTCTTGCTCGTAATATTGCAGGAGCATTTGGCGTGGCATTATTTGGAACAATTCTTCATAACGCAACAGAAACGAATATCTTTGAAATTGCACAACAAAGTACCCTGCATGTGACAAATTCGTTGCAATATCATGAAGCAATTGCGCTTATGGAGGTGCGCGCAGAAATTGCCGCCTATCGATCTGTATTTACTATTGCAGCGCTTGTAATGCTTTTTGGCGCAATTACTGCATGGTGGATTCGCATTTCTCGAAATGCGGAACTTCATGAACCAGTTGTCATAGAATAATCTAGCCCGTATTCTTACCTCCATGTTACGCGTATGGATAAAAACTGGTTTCGTGTTTGCTGTGCTTATTATTCTTATAAGCAAATTGAGTTTTGTATGGGCTCCTTATGTATGGCCAGTTCATATTGTTATAAAGAGTTACGATGGATGGAGAATACTTCGTCATGTAAAAAATCATGAGATTGAAGGATATGCATCTAATCCTAGTATTGTTCAGGGGCAGACTTTGGATTTGCATATCAGTTCAAAAACCCCGGATAACTCAGCAACTATTTTTCGACTTGGATGGTATGGCGGCGTAGGCGCTCAAAAAATTACTGCACTGTCAAACATTCACGCAATACCCAGAAAAATTCCCTCCGCTGATTCAGGTACCGGCTTAGTGCAACCCAATTGGCCCATTACAACAACTGTTCAAATACCTAGTAACTGGCGGAGCGGAATATATCTTATAAAGCTTAAAAATCAGGATGGCTTTGAAAGTTATATCCCATTTGTTGTAAAAGATGCTTCTCCTCATGCATCTATTGCACTTGTCCATACTGATACTACTGATCAAGCATATAACGCATGGGGTGGTAATTCTTTATATCGAGGATCTACGAAAAAACTAGGTGTGACTCGTGCGGTTACTATTTCTCTCGATCGCCCACTTATCCAAAACGATGGAGCGGGATACATTCTTGAATGGGAATATCCGATGATTAAATTTCTAGAAAAAAATGGATATAATATAAGTTATATCTCTTCGAGCGATATTGTTGCGGATCCAAATATATTAAAAAAATTCAAATCAGTTCTGCTTATAGGCCATGATGAATATTGGACGAAGATACAATTTGATGCATATGAAGATGCGGTTAAATCGGGTGTGAATCTGGGAATTTTTGCAGCAAATACTGATTATCGACAAGTTCGAATTAATAATCGAGTGTTAATTGGATATAAAGATTCATACAAATCAGACCCGGAATTTGACGAAGATGAAACGCAGGCAACAACGGAATGGCGTTCGCCAATTGTGCATCGTCCTGAAAGCACTTTGATAGGTGCGATGTTTGCAACCCAAGTGCCCAAGGCATTTCCTCTGGTCATCACTAATCCAAATCACTGGGTATTTGCAGGAACGAACGTTACCCAAGGTCAGGCAATTCCTGGGATGGTTGGGTATGAATGCGATAAAGTATTTTCAGGATTTCCAAAACCGAACAATCTCGAAGTTCTTACGGAATCTCCAGTTGTTAATATGAAAGATGCGCCAGATGTATGCCAATCAACTATCTATCAAGCACCAAGCGGAGCTTATGTATTTAACGCAGGAACAATTCAATGGTCAAGTGCGCTCGATAGTTTCCATTCCAGATTTGGGGAAAATCCGATTATTCAGCAGGTAACAAAAAATATTCTAAACAAATTTGAAGGACTATCGAACAAGTAAGATAATGCTGGCAAGAACCCCGGCAATAATGCAGTAGATTGCAAATGGCTTAAGGGTATTTGTTCTAAAGAAATTGGTTAAATATTTTATTGCACCATATGCGGCAATACCTGCTGTAAGTGCTCCTATTACAGTGGGGATAAGGGCAACTTCTCCTGCTCCATAGATAAGAGCGGGCAATTTGAGAACTGCTGCTGCAAAAATAATCGGAGTTGCAAGTAAAAACGAATATCGAACTGCGTCTAAGTGCGTAAGTCCAGCGAATAACCCGCCGGTAATCGTTGCGCCTGTTCGTGAAAATCCAGGGAAGAGTGCCACAATTTGTGCGCAGCCAACTAGAAATGCTTGCTTAAATGTAACTTCGGAAATGCGCGACCCTGTTTTTTTCGGAATCAACTCCGCGATATACAGCACGATGCCGTTGATTATTAAAAATAACGCTGCGTATGATGGAATTGCAAAAAGAGTTCTTAATTTGTGCTCAAAGATAAGTCCAAGTAATCCGGCTGGAATTGTTCCAATGATAAGCAGCCATGCGATTTTTGCATTCGAGTCGTTTCTTATAATACTTCTTGTAAAAAGAGATCGGAAAAATCCTTTGATAATATTCACCCAGTCATTCCAATAAAATCCGATTAAGACTACTGCGGTTGCTAAATGTGTGCCCACTAAAAAATTAAGAAAAAACGGATCATTCTGTAGATCGTTCCATCCGAATAACGCAGGGAAAATAACGCTATGGCCTAAGCTAGAAATTGGAAATAATTCTGTAATGCCTTGCAAGGCACCTAAAATAATTGCTTGAAAAAGTGTAATCATGTTTTGATCATACACGGTGCAATTGACACAAACAAATCTCTATAGTATAAGGGAAGTGGTTAGATTGCCCTTTCCCAATGTGTGGTTATTCTTAAAAGGAGGTCCATCATGGTCCAAACGCTTACTCGTGTTGATGTGCCAGAAGCGCAGTCTGTGGTCGAATTTGATGAAGTTGCGTTCCAGGCAAAAGAAGTGTTGGGGTACGGATTGCCGAAACTACAGCTTACTGCAGAAAACGAAAGGATCTCTCAACAAAATGCATTGTATGCAGCAATGAAGGAGCTCGATATTCGTCCGTTCGACGAAAAGCAAGTGTCCCAGTACAAGGCGAAAATGGCTCGGCGGCATACGCCGTTGTCGTCGAAATTCAGCTTTGCATGGCAATTCGTTTTCGGCTTTGGGCTTTCATTCGGACCTCCGTTAGTTTGTGCTCTCTCGGGCATTGCTCGTTTGTGCGTTGGTCCCGGTCTGTTCGGCGAAGTGTTCTTGGCGAGTGGTATCGGAACAGGAGCGCTACTAATTATTGTTCTCTCATATATCTTCCGGGACAAATCCAAAGACTCAAAGGAAGATGAACCTGAAACAGTACCGGTGGCTGAATGGAAGTTGATTCCGATTCAAGATTACCGAGGCATTGTGCCTGAATTTGTACTTCAGACAGCAATCGATCTGAAAACTCGCTGCCCGGTCGCTGCGTTTTACATCGATGAACTGGTCGAAAGTCGTCGGAAGCTGGACCCATTTCTCGTTGTTCGGTGCGTTGGCTTGCAAAAACACATTGAGGTTTGGAACGAGCCAGAATTCAAGCAGAAGCGCGTTCTGTAACCAGAAAGTTGTTTGTTGAAACGTTGCCGGATTCTTGCGAGTCCGGCTTTTTGTTTTGCCTAAAATATCCTGCTGCCGTAGTATACTTACACTATGATGAATATTCGAAAGGCATTGATTGAAGATATTGCTGCTGGAATTGCTGCTGCATGCGAGGCTGGAGATTTGCCTACCGGTGCTGGAAAGATGGCAGTTGTTGTAAAACCGACAGAAGGGCAAG
>DATIIA010000020.1:0-17096 GCA_035480115.1 Candidatus Anderseniibacteriota bacterium
GCTGATTTGTCTTCATAGTAATATGCGTTACATCAATAATACGCGGAGATTTTTCCAGTGTTTTTAAGAAATCGCGCATTTGAGGATAAGAACCTGAAGCATCGACTTCAAATGATAGCGTCCTCACATCGCTAGGAGCAACAGAAGCATCTCCGCGAGCTGCGCTGGCATCCAATTGTGCTTGGCGCTCTTCTGAATTATTCTTCACCGCTGTGACCGCGACGCCCATTTGAGTTGCGTATTGATTTACCACTCGCAAAATATCTTGTGTCATGTCGCCCTGAGGAACCACAACTGCAAGTTGCTTTTCTGCGTCTGGCTGCGCCTGCAACTGCTGAACTTTCAATGCAAGTGAATCAAGAAAATCTTGCTTTGTCTTCAGCGTGTTTGTGTTGTCAGTAATATCATGCCGTAGCGTACTAATAGTATCGAGCTGTGGTTGTATTACCGTAAAAATAAATACAATTGCTATAAGCACAACTCCAGTGAGTACAAGATATGGGGTATTAATAGAAGTATTAAGTGGCATAGAGTTTATTGAGCACTTGCTGCCTGTAATTTAGCTGGATCAATAGTAAGAGTGATAATAAAATTGTAACCCGTTTTAGATTGATCGCTTGCATTTTGGTCTCCCTTGGTCACTTCTTTTACCGTACCATTACTAAAAAAGGATGAATGATTCTGCCCTGCTGATAAGCTCGCAATCGTCTGAGCTACTGCATCAATGTCAGGTGTTACGCCTTCTACTGTAATCGTTGATGAGTCTGTTCCTGCATCCATGCCTGTAAGAACTGCCGACGGAGGTAGCAGACGCTCTATGTCCGCAAATACCTGATCCCATTTCACATGATTGTCGAGCAATGTTTTTGTTTGAGTAAGTCTTTTTTCAAATAAGGAAACCCGGAGCGCATCTGCTTGTGACGCTTGGATATTTGCATCTGCTTCTTGAATACTCTTTTTCAACGCTTCGTTCTGACTGGTAAGGGATTGCCCCATAAAGAACAAAACGCCGAATCCGATTCCGAAAATCGCAACGATGCATATTGATATTATATACAATCGCTGACGACGCTTGCGAGCTGCAATAATATATTCTGTACCCGGAGCTAAATTAATACTTGCCATACGATGCAAGAACTATACCACACATACGCAAGATCATTGCTGTGTAAAACCGCGCAATGCTAATCCGACAGCAACACCATAGCGAGGTCCGGTAGTTTTAAAAATTGGTTCAAGCTGTTTTTGAAATAAAATATCTTTCCAAGGATTACCTATAATTGTCTGTCTCTTGATTGCTTTCGTCCAATATTCTTGCAGCCCTTTCAAATTAGCACCACCGCCAATTAATACGGATGTTTCAATACGATGCTTTTCTTTTTACTCATACACTCCAAGTAATTCATTTGCTTTTTGTGCTTGGTGCGCAAGCGTCTCTTCTAATGATGCTCGAATCACCGGATCTTGTTCAGGCAAAATCCCAAATTCAATTTTTGCTTTTTCTATTTCATCCCCTGTATATCCCCCTACATCTATTGTTTGAGATACTCGTGGAATTCCCTTATCAATAATATGGAACGTAGTTGCACGAGCGCCGATATCTACAAGCAATGTTGACGTGGGAGGATCTGGAAGCAAAGAGCGCACCAATGGAAATGTTTCAACCTCTAACGCTAATAAAGTTTTTCCGAGTCTCTGAAATACCGCAATATATCGATTCACAATATCTTTCGGAGCTGCGGTAACGAAGACAGGAACCTTTTGATCCATATTAACTTTTGTCTGAGCCGCTGCTACAGGAATGGATATTGCCGCTCTATCTGTTTGCATGTGTGCTTGGCTTCCTACTCTGCTCCATCCAATGACCATTTCATTAATATCTGCTGGCACCACATCGCGTGCTGCAAATTGCACAGCCTTTTCCATTTCTGATTCCGGAATATTGGGAAGCATCAATACGGTAGAAAACACGGATCCTCCGGGAAGTGCGGCGACGACATTTTTCGCTGTTGCTTCCGATTTTTCTATCATTTGGTTGAGAAGAGAAATAGTTTTATCAATAGCATCTTGATCGCCTGCAGGCGGGCTTACTAATACATTACTAGCATTCGCTTCCGCATAGGTAACTAGCTGAATATCATTTCCATGTTCTGTAAGCTCGACAATTTTTGATGTTGAAGTTCCTAAATCAACTCCCAAAAATGATTTTCTAGAATTAAATAGAGCCATAAATATATATGAAGGATCCCCTTGCTGAATTCACACTATAATTATACCATGGAGATACACGTATGTTCACATCATTACTTATAATCATCGTCATAGCTCTTCTTATCTATGTATTTGTTGCATATAACTCATTAGTGCGACAGCGCAATCAAGCAAGTGAAGCATGGAGTGATATTGATGTTCAACTAAAACGACGCCATAATTTGATTCCTAATCTTGTAGAGACAGTAAAAGGATATGCAGCTCATGAATCCGGAACATTAGAATCAGTAACCAAAGCCCGAGCTGAAGCGCTTTCAGCACAAACCCCGGCAGAACATGCACAAGCAGAAAATGCATTAAGCTCTACCCTAAAAACATTATTTGCAGTGTCAGAACAATATCCAGATTTAAAAGCAAATACGAACTTTTTAGAATTACAGCGGCAGCTTTCGGATACAG
Organism: Candidatus Anderseniibacteriota bacterium; assembly: GCA_035480115.1. Taxonomy (GTDB): domain Bacteria; phylum Patescibacteriota; class Andersenbacteria; order UBA10190; family UBA10190; genus HO2-45-11b. The sequence goes on from DATIIA010000020.1 coordinate 2,671, forward strand.
AAGATAAAATTCAGGCAGCATACCGATTCTATAATGGAGTTGTTCGCGACTATAATACTGCAGTTGAAACCATGCCGAATAATATAATCGCATCCATGTTTCATTTTACGAAGCGTGATTTCTTCGAACTGGAAACCCCTACTGATCGAGAAGTGCCACAAGTAGATTTTACGAAGAAGTGATTTGTGTTTCCCCCTCCTTACGAAGGAGGGGTTAGGGGAGGTTAGTCGGCGTCGATACGTATGCATAACCCCCTCCAACTCCCCCTTCGTAAAGGGGAGAGCCTATACACTCCATGACCATCTATTCACAAATTTCAGCAAACAAATATAAATCAATTATTCTCGTAATCTTTGCCTTGGTATTTGTAATCGGAATTGTTGCCCTGTATTCCTATTCGGTTAGAGGAGATTTTGTATTACCTGTTATTGCAGCAATTTTTGCAATTCCTTGTTCGCTTATCGGGTATTACGCTGGTGATAAAATTGCTCTTGCAACAAATCGCGCTCAGGAAGTACTTCCTGAGCAAGACCCGCAGTTACATCGCCTCGTTGAAAACCTTGCGATTACTGCAGGTGTTCCAAAGCCGCACATTTATATAATTGATTCTCCTGCACTGAATGCGTTTGCAACTGGGCGTGATCCACAACATGCATCGATAGCAGTAACGTCGGGAATTTTGCAAGCATTAAATGAAACAGAATTACAAGGCGTGCTTGCTCATGAATTATCGCATGTTAGAAATTACGATATTCGCTTCGGAACACTCGTGGCAATTTTTATAGGTTTCATCGTCATTTTATCTGACATGGTTACGCGCATGACATTCTTTGGCGGATTTCGTGGTAATAGAGATGATCGTGAAAATAATAATCAGCTCGGAGCTGTTCTCGCGCTTGTAAGTTTAGTGTTATTAATTATCTCCCCACTCATTGCCCAACTTATTCAATTAGCAATTTCACGGCAACGAGAATATTTAGCAGATGCATCAGGAGCATTGTTGACTCGGTATCCGGAAGGATTAGCTCGCGCGCTCGAAAAAATTTCTGGCAGCTCAAAACTTGATACCGCAAGCAATGCAACTGCTCACCTATTTATTGCAAACCCATTTAATGCACAAAAAATCTCTGGGCTATTCTCCACTCACCCACCGATTCAAGATCGCATCAAACGATTGCGAGAGATGTAAACGTGTTCCCCTCCCCCTAATTAGGGGGAGGGTTAGGGTGGGGGCTGGTTAAACGTGATGCCGTATGTTCTGCCCCCATCCCCTCCTTCCCCCCAATTGGGGGGAAGGGAAATAAAAAAAGCCTCGACATGCGCGTATGCACAGTGAGGCAAATGAATAAAAGACATCAGCGAACAAACTTCAAGCGAGACCGAGAATTTTGATCAATTGCCGATTCACAATTTCTTGAGGAATGCTTGGGTGCCGCTGGATTGTTTTCACCGGTTTCCCTGGAATTATCTGCACCGTTACAAAACAATCTCGCCCAAACAATCCGTCGCAAGGCACAAAGAATGTATATTCCACAATCTGACTCCTTAAAAAACGTGCGAAACAAAAAACCTTTTTGTAATATATGTCTAAATATGTATTCTGTCAAATCCTCTGGAGGCTAAAAATCGCTGCTGACGAATTCTATCCTCTGTATGTTTGGGGTGAATTTTTTTCCACTGGACTAGGGCTTTTTTAGCACGTTGCTGCCATTCGTGATCGGATGCACTTTTCCCCAATACATCATCTATAATATCGCTAGCAATTCCCGCTTCTCGTAATTTATATTCAATGTATCGAGGGCCGCACATCTTTGTACGCATAATACTTTCTGCTTTTTTCTGTGCAAATTCACGATCATTTAATAGTCGCTTATCTATAAGCCAGGCAATTGTTTCGTTTATAAGTTCTGAAGTAATATTTTTCTTTTGTAATTTTTTTCGCATTTCGCGAATACTATGATCCCGCCGAGCAAGAATATCAATTGCAAGTTCTCGAGGAGTTTTTGACATGCTTGTAGTATAGCAGTATCGTAAAATCCGGGTTTGATCTTTCCCAACTTTCCGAAACAAAGAAATGGAGTACGGAAATGGAAACAACACTGTCGAAACAGAAAATTATCCAGAATCACGGAGACTTCCGCACTTTTCATTCTTTTCCCGATGGGGATTTCTGCCGCTATCGAGTGGTGCTCCCAGAACTTCTGCGGAGCCGCCCTTTTCCTTGGGGATATACTGGTAACCACTTAGTGATTTCAAGCCAGATTCCCGAGAACCTGCATGTCGCTGTTCTCCAAATGGAATATCATCGAACGCATCACGATAAAGACCACAGAGAAGCAGTTGCTTTTGCGCTCTCTCAAGGAGATAGATATCGTCGGCGTCTGATTGATATTCTGCTGCCTTTGTACGTCGCCAGAAAAGAAGGGCTTGAGAAATTGAAAGCGCCGTCAAAAGAACAACTGGTCGAAAAAGATGACATCGAAGGAACAGTGAGGTTTCTTCAGTTGCTATAAAATCTTGACCACTCGTCACGCCATCGGAATATATTTTCGGTGGCGGTTTTATTTTCATAGCGAACTTAAAAACCTGTTGTATACTGAAGAGATGGAAAAACCTATCTTGGACAAATTAACGAGCAGACTTAAGAGTGTTCTCGCAAGCGCATCACGCGTATCCGAAGAATTACAACATCGCCATGTTGGAACCGAACATTTAGTCTATGGCATGCTGCAGGAATCCGGCTCTCTTGCTTATAGTATTTTGAAAAAATTTGGCTTAACTCCAGAATTTGTCCGCAATGAATTAGACCTCATGGAAAAAGGTAACGGCTGGAAAGAAGAGCTCTCTGCGCACACCCGTGCAGCATTTGAAAAAGGCGCCCGTACAGCGTTCCAGTATCATCATCGATATATAGGAACTGAGCATATTTTATATGGTATTTTGACCCTCAAAGATTCCAGGGGATATAAAATCTTGGAAAAATCTCCTGTGGATGTAAAGTCGCTTTTGCAGCAAGTGCAAATTGTATTAAAAAGCACATCGCACTTCCCTGATTTATCAAATTTATTAGGCTCAAACCCTCCCTCAAAGCAAGCCGGGTCTGCAAAAATGGGATCAAAATCAGATCTGCCCATCATCTTACCTGCTGAAGCTGGAATTCCTTCGAGCATGCATGGAGGATCAAAAAAACAAAAAACACCCGCATTTGATTTCTTCACTCAAGACCTAACAGAGCTTGCATCGAGAAATAAATTCGATCCTGTTATCGGAAGATCTAAAGAAGTTGATCGCGTCATGAGTATTTTAAATAGAAAGAACAAAAATAACCCTATCTTAATTGGAGAACCCGGCGTGGGCAAAACCGCAATCGTAACAGGGCTCGCGCAACGCATCGCATCCGGACAAGTTCCTTCTAAACTGCAAGGAAAGAAAATTCTTTCACTTGATATGACAGGAATTTTAGCAGGCACGACATTCCGAGGAGAATTTGAAGAACGCATTAAAGAATTAATGCGAGAATTAGAAGAAAATCGAGACACTATATTATTCATCGATGAAATTCATACGATTGTCGGCGCTGGTTCTTCTGGCGGGAGTATGGATGCCGCAAATATGTTAAAGCCAATGCTCGCACGAGGAGAAGTAAGTATTATTGGAGCTACAACAATCGATGAATTCAGAAAACATATTGAAAAAGATGCCGCACTTGAACGAAGGTTCCAGCCTGTTCAGGTAAAAGAACCAAGTCCGGAAGAAACCATTACTATTTTAGAAGGCGCTCGTGAAGCCTACGAAGCTCACCATGGCCTTACTGTTACGGATGAAGCCATCCAAGCGGCTGTTGAAATGAGTATTCGCTATATCCCCGACCGATTCCTTCCGGATAAGGCGCTTGATTTACTCGATGAAGCTGCAGCAACATTGCAATTAAAAATTGCAGGCACTGAAGAAGCGCAAAAAGCCAACACTCTGAAAAATGAGCTAGCGAAGATACGCAAAGAAAAAGAAACCGCAATTGAATCTGAGCATTATGAAGAGGCATTATTAGCAAAAAGAAAAGAAGATACGCTTTCCGAGGAATTAGCGCGCACTGCCCGAACTCTTTCCGCACAGAATGAAGCAAAGAGAATTTCTATTACGGCAGAACACATCGCACAAGTAGTCGCAGATAGCACCGGTATTCCTGCAGGGCGACTCCTGAAAGAAGAATCAAAGAAGCTAGCAAACTTAGAAGACATAATGCGTAAGCATATTGTGGGGCAAGAACAAGCAATCCATGCAGTATCGCGATACGTTCGCCGTTCCCGTGCAGGCATCGCAAATCCAAATCGCCCGCTCGGATCATTCATATTTCTGGGGCCCACAGGAGTTGGAAAAACAGAAACTGCTAAAGTGTTAGCAAAAGAAGTATTTGAAAATGCAGATGCATTAATCCGAGTAGATATGTCCGAATTCATGGAATCACATTCCGTGTCTCGATTAATCGGCGCTCCTGCGGGATATGTTGGATATGAAGAAGGCGGAAAACTAACGGAAAGTGTCCGCAGGCAACCATATGCAGTGATTCTGTTTGATGAAATAGAGAAGGCCCACCGAGATGTATGGAATATTTTGCTTCAGATTTTAGATGAAGGAGAATTGACAGATTCTCATGGTCGCAAAGTAAATTTCAGAAACACTATTATTATCATGACAAGTAATATTGGTTCACACGAACTTTCACAACAAGCTCGCATGGGATTTGCGATGCCAGAAGAATCCAGCGAGCGCGACACCGCACAAGAAAAATATGAACAGCTGAAAGCTTCCGTATTAAAAGAACTTCAAGATCGTATGGCTCCTGAGTTGTTATCTCGTATCGATCAAATCATTGTATACGCTCCTCTTTCCATGAAAGACATGGAAGCTATCGCAAAGCATGCAATTCAAAATCTCCAAACCCTTCTCTCAGGGAAAGCAATTACACTGGAAGTAACGAAAGGAGTAAGCCATGATATTGCTGAACGTGCATTCAAAGAAGGAAAAGGCGCACGACCAATTCGAAGAATTGTGCAGGAATTATTGGAAGATCCAATCGCCCACTCTATCATCAATAAAGAAATTACCGAGGGACAAACAGTAACCGCCCGCAAGGCAGCAAATGGAATCGTGGTTGAGGCAATGCAGACAGTTGCTCGCTGATACATTTGCGCCTGCGCGATGCATCGATTGTTGCGGTGAAGGTACGTGGTATTGTGCGCAATGCAGAAAGAACGCTCCGATAGCGTTTCAAACATGTATAGGATGTAAAACTTCTCACCCACGAGGTAAAACATGTATTTCATGTAGAGAAGATATTCCACTTACCGGTATTATTTCCGCTGGTGCATATACTAATCACGCGCTGCAGCGCGGCATTGAATGGTTAAAATTTAAAGGAGTTCGGCCAGTTGCGGAAATTCTTGCCGGCATTATGATTCCCCATTTGCAACTTATTGTTCCATTTGATGAATTATCTCGTAGCGCTCTACTCATTCCAATTCCTTTACATGCAAGAAAGTTGCAGCAACGCGGATTCAATCAGTGCCAAGATATTGCCGAGGGTATAAGTAGGATATGCAATATAGAAATTGCACCATTGCTTATACGCAAAAAAGCAACTCATTCCCAAGCAACCCTTCGACACGATGCTCGTCCAGAAAATGTGAAAGATGCTTTTGCGCTCGCATGTTCTGAAGAAGAATACAAAAACCTCGTGACCAAAAAACCAATTATTATTTTGCTCGACGATGTTACAACAACAGGGTCCACGCTCATAGCAGCAGCTCTTGCATTGCCTAATATTCCCGATGTAAGTATCTGGTGCGCAACAGTGGCAAGAGGTTAGTTTTCTCCCCCTGCCCGAGGGGGAGCTAGAGGGGGTGGGAGAATTGACAATAACTATTTTTCAGCAAATACTTAATCATTCACGTGCTTCCCGCACATTCCCAATCTACTTATTCTGGAGCAATGCAATGAAAAGATTCGTTACTATAATAAACCGATTATTTTGCATCTCTGTGATCTCGTTGTGTATTTTCTCATTCACTTCCAGAATATTCATCGACACAGTATATGGAAGCAACCTTGCGCTGTTTATGACAGTAATAGCGGGTATTCCCTTGGTTCTTCTTATTATCTACGCAATACCTGTGAGCCAGTCACCACTTCCTACCCCCAGGCCGCGTTTCTCATTAACATGCTTCTATGCTTTGTGCGTGCTCATTCTGCTTAGTGTAGGATACATCGAACACCGGTTAGTTGAAGGTGGCGATACGGATCCGATAAAATTCTTGGAAGGAAAAACGAAATACAAAGGCGGATACCAGTATCTCGTCAAGAAAACAACGTATAGAGAACATGTAGTAAGCGATCGACCATTTCTCAATCATCCGTTTTCTGAATATGAATTACTTCACCACATTCCATCGATCGCAAAAATTGAAAAGCACCCATTCAGTTTTGCTTTGAATTTTGGTATGCATTCCCCGAACGTCACCATGACACTATCGAATGCAGTGATTCATGTGAAGTACGACGAACATCGACTGATGAGAAGTTTTTTTGAACCTCAATCACACCTTGATGATAGCCCAGAATTTCTTGCAGCCAATTACCTGAAGCATCTCGCAGATCCGATATTTAAGCGAATGCAAGAATATCCGCCGGACACTGGATCATTTGGATTTGATATTAGAGAGCAGGATTACTCGCTGGGTGATCTGGAAGAAAAATACGGAATTCACATTGTGGCGCTGCCCGAACAAACTCCGCGGTTGTCGTTCGCGATTACGTACTCTCAACCACCAAATCCTGATGCACCGTTGTTTGAGCAACATCAGATTAAAAAGATGCTCAACGCTTCTGAACGCGAAAACTAATTTTGCAAACGCCCGACGGCTTCCACCGGTCGGGCATTTTTCTTATAATGAATATTCTATTGTCCGTTTCTCAACAGGCCGCCCCACTCCACTAATGTAAAACCTTTTCTTGGTGGAGAAGATAATACTTGAGAAGGAATTGTGATTTGTTTTTGCAGTCCTGAAAATTCTAAGAATAATCGAATTTCAGTGTCTGGTTTTGGAACAACGGTAAGAGGAGCCAGTTCATCCATTTGTTTTGTTCCAAACCATGTTAATCGAACATACGGCGTTGTGGGCATCTTGGGCATCCAGAAATCCATAAAATCTTTCGCTTCTTGGTCGTTTAATCCCAATTGATGCGTTTGATTCCAAATCATTGCTTTCAATTCGCTTTGAGGAACTACAAATCCTGCATCAACGTTCGGATATTCCCCTTTCCCTAACCCTTCCCAAAATAATGAGTTGTATTGTTTGCCATCACTATTTTGTAATACTCCGCTTGGATGAGCTAGTACATTCCAACCGTTATTATATAGCGGTTCTGATTTCGTTATATTCGCACCTACTTGTACGGATACTGGTGTTGTTTGCGTTGGATACAAGTAGATTACCGGCTTTCCACATTCAGCTCCTATGCCATACGCCTGGTTTACAAACACGTCATATCTGCCAAACGAATCTTTGTATACTACGACCCCATGCTTTGCATTATATTCTTCAATACTAATTGGAATTTGCTTGCTTTCTCCTGACTTAGAATCGTAGAAATAATATGTACCATTTGGAAGCATTCCATAATGACCTTTAAGGGTTGGGTTTGCAGCAGTACTAAATCCGTAGATAATTTCCCCATTAACTGTCTTCCCAACTTGAACAAGATCTGCAACTTCTTTGTCTGGTAATACTTCCACAAATCCCGATGCTCCGCATCCGCCATTAGTCATATTCCAGGTAAATGCATCAGTATTTTTTGTTCCATCATTCCATGTTCCCAGCAATACATTGTCGTCTCCAATAAATTGCGGATGCATTTGGTACGTTCTTGCTTCCCCATCTGCAAGCTGTAATACAAATTGCTGTAATGTCGGATAAAATCCAGGAGTATCTGTCGAACCATTCCCCTGAATCACGAGGTTGTACGTGTATAGTGGTCCCCAAGGTGTATCTGTAAACTTTGTTAATATTGTCTTGCGGCCTTCTTCTTGCTTTTGATAATCAGAAAAGAAAAATGTACTATATCCTTCGCCGACATGATACAGCAGCCCTTGAGATAACTGCATATTTTCTGGAGCAGACAACGCATGATAGGTAACAAAACCGCTCTCGTCTACATCGCCGCTGTGAGGAGGGCCAAAATACGTTCCTTGGTTAAAAACGTTTGAGTATTGTTGGATAATGCGATACGTATCACCATCATGCAGCAATGTAATCTTTCGATCACCGCTTGGGTCAATCCCGGGCAAAATTGCAATAATAATATCTTTGCCGTTATCTTCTCCAATTTTGTAGTACGTTATAGGAGTGTGGGGATCCCAATCAGGCGTAAATAATTGTTTATCTATTTTAATTTCCTGTTTTTCCGGAAGCCACGTAACCCCCTGATCCGTAACTTGCATAACCGGTGCGCTAGAATGAGATGCTGTTTGATGAGCTTTCGATTTCATTACTACTACTCCCACTAACACAACTATCAAGACAATAATTACGACAATGCTGGTAATAAGAATATTTTTCTGGCTCAACAATGTTTTACTGCTCTTGTTTTTACTCGTTTTTTTCCCCGATTGTTTTTTAGCCATAATATGCATAAATAATTATATAAAAAGTATACTCTATAAAGGGAAAAATAACTTGTCTCCTAGAGGAGTATGCTGAATAAATTTGGTAAGAGGGGCATACAGCGTATCCAGAATTGCTTTTTTCTGAATTCCACGCATCATAATAGGTTGATAGTTTTTAATTTGAATCGGTAATCCAAACAGCGATAATCCTGTATCATCGAAGTCTCCTGCAACGAGTAATCCTTCTTCAGTTTCTTTCGAAAAATTTTGGTCGAATACAAAATTTCCAAGCGAATAAATAATCGGTTTATTTTTATATACTTCTGCATCTTGAATAACATGCGGATGAGAGCCGATTACAATATCTGCACCGGCGTCTATCCACTCGTGAGCCAATTGAGCTTGGTACAAGTTGTGTACAGGCGCATATTCAACTCCCCAATGTGGAAATATCATCACTCGATTATTCGGATCTGCTTTATATGTTTTAATCAGATCAGAAATATTAGGCGGGCCATATAATGCATGCACACCGATGACTATTAATCTCAATTTTTCTCCTTGAAACATTCCAACATGAGGAATATCTTGATCGCCTGGTCCCCCTATTGCTTGAACATTCGCGCTTTTTAATAGATCTCTGGTATCTTGCACTCCTTGCGCCCCGGCATTTGCACTATGATTATTTGCCAAACTTGCGGCATTGATTCGTAAAAATTTCAATGCATCGATAGTTTGCGGCGGAAAGTTAAATGATAAAGTTTTAGAATTATAGTCATCAGGAACAGGCGTTTTACTTATTGGTCCTTCCAGATTTGCAATACCAGCGTCAACTCCCCAAAAAGATCTATCGCCAAACATATCAAACACATGCGCCATGCCTCGTTGTAAATAAGTATGCGCAACCATACGGCCAAACATCAAATCCCCTCCTAGTAAAAAAGTAACGCTGTGTTGTGATACAACTTTTTTCCCCGCCAATCCGGCGGGCAGGCCAGATTCATAATATCCAAATATATGCGTAGTAGATTCAATATCCGGCTGCTGCAATAGCTCTCCGGAATTTGTGTGCATCCATGTAACAAAGTGTTCCGCGTTCGCATGACGTGCCCATTTCGATACAAAAAGTAATGCACCAGGACTATCAACTTCTGCAGTATGCAGCAATGCATTGTCATCAAGATTCTGTAATGCGCGAAGCGTCAGTTCGTCATGCACATCGCCAAGCAATGCAGGCTGGTAATGGGAAAAATCAACAGAGGCAACTACCAAACATGCAGTACATGTTTTTTCGAGAATTTGTTCTAGATTATCAATATCTAACTGAGTAGCAGACGATTTTACGATTATGGGCACAAGACTTGCAGACGGAAATGCCTGATGAATATCGCCGAGTACTAAGTGAATTCCATGCTCATCAGGAAAACTAGCGGGCTCATTCCCAATTCCATTTTTTATTAACACTTGCACGACTTCGGATCGCGAATGAATTATTCCGCCTGCAATATTCCAATCTTGGTCTACTGTTTGTATGCGCGCTTTGCCGACATCGTAATGATTTGGAGAAATTAAAATAATAGTCTTCGGTTGAATTTTTTTCCCTAATTCATTCAAAAACTGTTTTCGTTGCTTTGCAACAATATCATGATGAGGAATAATAATAGCTGCAATGATCGCGTTTTTATGAGTAAGCGCCGCATAGGATTCATATCCAACAGTACAAAAAAATCCTACACTAATAATACTAAGTAATAATTTCCACCATGTGCGGTTCATTGTATGTTATGCACAAAGATATTTATATGCATTCATACCAAGAATTGATCCCACAATAGGCCCAAAGATATATGGCACATTAAATGCTCCTACCCCCAAAGCAACAGCAGGATTGAGGATACCAAAAGATCCAAATAATGATGCGCATATAATTCCTAGTAAAAGTGATCCGCCTATTACAAATCCCGATAGGCCGGCTGAATTTTTTGCGTACATAACAGAAGCAATACCAAACGTAAACAAAAATGTACCAACAAGTTCAGCCAAGAATACTGCGTTCGATAATGGGACAGATTGAACCGTTACAGGATTTATCATATTTGCTGCCAAGATAGCAATCCCGGCGCCAATGCATTGAGAGATAATATATAAAACGGCATCTTTACTATCTATTTGCTTAATAGACCAAGCTCCAATCGTAACAGCAGGATTAATATGTGCCCCAGAAAGGTGCCCAATTGTATATACAAATAATCCAAGTGTGAGCGCAGCTATAACTGGAGTGGGGATTATAAAAATTCCCCGTAATGATAATGCGACCATTAGCGTAAGAACCCCTGCCCCCAACCCCTCAGCAATGTATTTTTTAATATTCATACAGAATCAAAATAATAATAAATTACTTATTACAGCGGAGACGGGAGGATTCGAACCTCCGAGAGCTTTTACACCCTACCTCGTTAGCAGTGAGGCGCTTTCGACCACTCAGCCACGTCTCCGTATATTGCAGTATTGCGGGATTTCAGTAGAATGTAAACTATTGCGCTCATAGCTCAGTGGTAGAGCAGATCCCTCTTAAGGATACGGTCGGGGGTTCGAATCCCTCTGGGCGCACATAATATGGAAGAACATGCAATTTATCAGATAGGGCTAAAAGTACTCTTGCATCATAATGGCTTGTTTTTACTCATGAAGGATGCGTGGACAGGTCATTTTGATTTACCTGGTGGCAGAATGGATAGCAGCGAAAAGCAATTACCGCTTTCTGAAATCTTAGCTCGAGAAATACGCGAGGAACTCGGTAATTCTGTGCTATATGCATTAGGCAGTCCCTTATTCCAGTACCGTCGAGTTCCCTTTCGACCAGGAACTGATGTTTTTATTACCGTCTATGACGGTGAATTTATTTCTGGAACTATAACTCTTTCTGAAGAGCATAGTTCATATGAATGGATTGATCCAAAATCTTTTTCATTCAAGAAAGAAGATTTTGGAAATGAGGAAGAATATATTGCGATGCAACACTACTTCGACTCGCTTAAAATTTAATACCCCTGCGTTGCAGAGTTTTGGTCTGGCGTAACTGCTGGAAGTGAAGTATTTTCGGCAGGCATTGTTGTATCTACCGGATAGTTTCCTACTCCACTTGCTGGCGAATTCGTTGGTTGCTTATTAGCTGAATTCATAGCCCACACTCCTGCGGCTACGAGAACGATGATTATAATGACGATCCAAATCAATGCGCTTTTAGTCATAAAAAATTATATTAATACTTAAAAAAATATCTTATTTTTAGTATACTAATAAATCTTTGCGTAAGACAGGTTTTATAATCCCAATCTTCTTGCCCAAATATCTATAACTGGTTCTTCAAGACGGATATCTTCGCGAACGAATTGGACAAGAACTTCCCGAATTGCAACTGGATCCGCTTTCCCGATTTCCATATGAATAAGCGGCATAATTCTTCGCGTGCTTTTCAAAATGACTGTTTTCACATCGCCTGGTTCATAAATAATATTAAATGAATCTAAGTCTTTGTAATGATACAGTGTTGTTCCCAGCGCAACCCCTTCTGTAAGCAATCGATATCGAACAAGCGAAGGTTTGTGCTGTGCGACGACGAATATATACCCACCGATCATAGCGATCGTAAGACTGGCAATAAAATTCCCCATAAATACAAATGCAACGCAGATCAACGCAATCACCGCTGCAAATACGCCGAACCATTGCGGATTTCTAATTTGATGAATATGCTCTGGAGCTTCCCAAGAAAATAGCGTTGCAATATCTTCTACGTCGTCATCAATATCTCGCAGATCATTCGTGGTTTGCATTTCTTGAAGTTCTTTTTGAATGCGCGGATCCTCCTGTGTTGCCATAGCTGTAGTATAACACACTCCTATGGACAAAATCATAAAATCACCTCATGCTAATAGGGTTATTGTTTTTGATCTCGTAGCTCAGTGGATAGAGCATCGGCTTGCGGAGCCGGGGGTCGGAGGTTCGAGTCCTCCCGGGATCACTTTTAAGTATGGAGAGGTCGCATAGTGGCCTAGTGCACACGCTTGGAAAGCGTGCATACCGCAAGGTATCGAGAGTTCGAATCTCTCCCTCTCCGCGGACAGTACTTTTTATCGGTAGATGCATATATATACCCAAGTTGAGCGGTTTTATCGGAAGACGCGCGTGACCTCTACAGCTCAGTAACATCTTGCCATGTCTAGACTTTTGATTAGATCTGTTTACTTGTGCAACTGAATTAGCTTAGGCGTCTGAACCTTAATGTTCTATACCACATATTCAAGCAATTGTTGCAGACAGTTCTTATGCAGATATCGCGGACTTATTAACGAGTGAAATTGCTCGAACTTCCCCGCTTCCTCATTGGAGCATTCCACTTTTTATTCCTGGTTTATATGGTGCTGCAAAAATTCAGTATGGCATCATCCAAGTTAGTAATTCATCTACATAACTGGCAGACTATATGGTAATGGTGAGGTAATCCTTGACCATTTATATTTCAGAAGCATAACTTTACTGAAAACAGTTGAGCATGAAGTTTTAGGAGGCGATAGGTTTTTAAATGGGTTTGTTAAAATTTAAAAAATTTGCACAGCGTGACTCACATCAATATAACTCATAATATAGCCCTTATTGACAGAGTGGAAAACTATACGCTTCTTCAGTCTGAAGTAGAAAAAGCGGGACTATTAGATCGGGCATATGGATATTATGCTGTATTAATAATCACAAGTCTGATTGGTTTTTTCCTAAGTTTATACTACGTCATTACAATTAAATCGATACCCATTCTTGTTATTTGGGATATAGCTTTAGCTTTTTTTACTGTGCAACTTTCAGGAATCATGCATGACGCCGGTCATCGCGCTATCTTTAAAACGAGCAAGATGAATGATGTTGTTGGTTTTATCTGCGCCGTACTAATAGTAATGGGATACAGCTCTTGGAAAACTAAACATTATCTTCATCACGCCCATACCAATGAGGAGGACGTGGATCCAGACTTAGGTTTACCTATCCTGTCTTTCACAGTAGAAAAGTACCGAGCCCGAAAGGGAGTCCAGAAAATACTGTCAAGATACCAATCATATTTATACTACCCGATAGGACTTTTAGTAAATTTTTCTGTGCGCATTACCAGCATGATGTACTTTTGGAAGAATTTAAAGAAATATAGTGTCGAGATCATTCTGTTTACAATTGGGCTTATCGTAATGTATATCGTTCCTTTTCTGGTCTTCGATTTCATAAAGGCAATTACTCTCGTCATTGTCTTCAATTTTTTTTCTGGTGTGTATCTTCTAAATATTTTTGCACCCAACCACAAAGGTATGCCCGTATTGAAGAGAGGCAAAAAGATTTCATTTCTTGAACAACAAATTATGACTTCACGAAACGTTAAAGGAAGTGCGATTGTTGATTATATCTATATGGGAGTAAATTACCAAATAGAACATCACTTATTTCCTAACTGTCCTAGAAATAAATTGAAACTTATCGTGCCTTACGTTAAGAATCTGGCACAGGACATGAACCTGGATTATACAGAAGTTGGAATTATTGAATCCAATAGAATTATCTTGTCAGAACTTCACAAAATTACACAAACCTAAAACTCAAGCTGGTTCCGTTATTCCAGGCACACTTTTATCAGCTGTATTCTTCGATCTTATGTAAACGTAGATTAGGGAGCTAAGAATAGCAGCGAAGAAACACCAGACTGAAGTAAAAACAACCTTAT
>DATIIA010000021.1:0-4985 GCA_035480115.1 Candidatus Anderseniibacteriota bacterium
TACATATTCTGCTAAACGAAAACTGTCTGTAGCAGCAATCCTCAACACTCCCTCTCTCCAAGCGAGAAATACACTTCTAATCTCTGGCCTTGTTTCTTCGCGAGCAGCTGAAAACAACACCCGCTCAACTCCGCTACACAACACTCTTCCCGACACGACGATAACCTTTTCATCAACAGAGCCTGGTAAAAGCGGATACTCTTCAGGATCAGCTGAAGTAAATTGAGCTCGAAACCCCTTTGTTGTTACATGCACAATTCCGTCTTTTTGCTCTAATGTAACCGGGTTTCCTTTTGGAAGCTGTTGGATGTACTCAAAAAACCTGCGAGCAGGTAAGGCACAGCTGCCATCTTGGTCCATCTTACCTCCCACGATTGATCGCACACCCACTTCTAAGTCCGTTGCAGTAAGAGTAAGGGTGTTTTTCTCTACCCGAAGCAGAACATACTGAAGTATGGGCAGTTGAGAGTTTTTCCCCGCAATGGGTGCTGTGCTTGATATGCCTCGTAATAAGTTTTCCTGAGTACACGTAAATTTCATAATTATATATAGGTAGTTATACGTTATTATAGAGGACTAAAATTCTGGGCATAACTTATTTTTTTCTCTTTGTTGCTTTGTTTATTTTTGGAGAAATTGTGGAAATGCAGGATATTTTATGTGGATAATTAAGGGTGTATTTAAGGTGGTGTGTGGACATGTCTGTGTGCTTATTATCTTATCCCCAGCTTATTCCTACTTATTTATTTGTTTTACACAAAAAGAGCACATCATGCATAGATTCGTTCTCGCAGGAAGCTAATCTCTTGAGAAAGCTCCTCATCGTTATCGATAAGCTTCTCTATTTTTTCACAGGCGTGCATTGCGGTGGTGTGATCTCTTCCACTAAAATGCTCCCCTATTGATGGAAACGCCATATTACTTTCTCTTCGCAGGATATACATCGCCACTTGTCGAGGCCGGACTATCTCTTTTTTTCGAGATTTTCCGCACAACTCATCAGATGAGATGTTGTAGTATGAGCTCACTGCTGAAATGATTTCATCTGCATTTACTGTTTTTCGTTGTGGTTTTTCAATTAAATCCTTCAATACTCGGCGGGCATACTCAAGAGTAATTTTTTCATGATGAAGATCATAGTATCCTGCAACCTTATTAAGGGCTCCTTCAAGTTCTCGTACATTGCTTTGGATGTTTTTGGCGATATAAGACAATGCGTCAGAATCAATGTCTATTCCGCGCAAATCCCGCTTTTCTGACAGAATTGCAAGGCGCGTTTCGTAATCTGGGCGCTTGACGTCCGCTATCATACCTGCAGCAAGCCGGGATGAAAGCCGTTCTTGAAGCGCTGGGATTGCGCTTGGTGGACGGTCGCTGCTTAAGATAATCTGCTTGTTTTGGTTGTGAAGGGTGTTGAATGTATAGAATAACTCCTCTTGTGTTTTGTCTTTGCCTGCAAAAAACTGAACATCGTCAATAATAAACATATCAACATCTCGATATCGTTTTTTGAACTGTTGGATGGTGCCTTCGCGCAAAGACTCTACGAACTCATTCGCAAATTTTTCTGAAGCCACATACATTACTGTAAAACCTGGATTTGCCGCAATTACAGCATTTCCAACCGCCTGGAGAAGATGTGTTTTTCCTAATCCAACCCCTCCATAAATGAAAAGCGGGTTGTATGTTTCTCCAGGATGCTCCGCAACTGCCCTACATGCGGCATGTGCAATTTCGTTGCTTGTTCCAACCACAAATGTTTCAAAGGTGTATTTTTTATTCAAAGGAATTGATGAGGGCGATGGCGTTTGTCTGGTCGACGATTGTGGCTGTTGTTCTGTAGCTTCACTTGAAGAAGTTTTTGGAGTATTTTTTTGAGCAATAATTCGAAGATTCTTTTTTGCGATTCGTCGTTCTGTGTTTTTAGACGCTACTGAAAAACGAACATCAGAAATAGTAGAATCAATTCCCTGTAAAATCTCTAATATAAGAGGCTGATATTTTTTTGATAACCACTCATACGCAAATGGGTTCTGAGTTTCTATAATAACAAGTCCTTCGGATCGGTCTTTAATGTTCGTATTTCTAAACCATGTAAGAAAATTTCCCTTACTTACTCGAAGCTCGAGTTGATCAAGTGCTACCTTCCACAGTTGAGAATCTTTCATATGCAAGCAATATCGTATCATGGTTATCCACAGCTGTGTACAGAGGGGAGTATCCGATTTGTGGAAAAGGTGTTGATAATATGTGCATAGGTTGGTTTCGCACCCACCTATCTTGACTTTATTGATCCGATAAAGCACTATTGTGAAATGCCAAAACGAACATACCAACCAAGCAAGCGTCGCCGAGCTCGTCGGTTTGGTTTTCTTATACGAAAAAAGAAGCACCAAGGCATCCTCGCTCGAAGGAGAAAAAGGGGCCGAGCTCGTCTTGCTGTTAAAACAGCATAGATATGATGAAGCCTCCTTACAGGCTTCGGTCTTCACATATAATTAGAGAAACGCTTCGATATGGAGCTCGGTCTCGTCTTTCGTATGGTGACATATATACTGCACCATCGGCAGATGCGGAATCTGTTGCAATAGCCTGCATAGTGGGCAAGCGCGTCCATGCATCGTCTGTTGTCCGCCATGCGATCCAACGCAGAGTGCGCGCTGCATGCGGCAAGCTTATACCCCTCATTAATGGCCCATATGTCATAGTGATTGTTGTTTCAGATAGTGTAGTATTAGATATGGACTTTCAGGTTCTCATGAGTGATATATATTATGCAATTCAATGAAGTAGTGCGGAACTCAAGCATTCGTTTTCTGTTAGTATCCATAGCAATCTATCAGCGGACGCTATCTCCAGATCATGGAATTTTTAAATATGTATACGGTGCCCCCGTATGTCGATTTTATCCCACGTGCTCAGAATATACTGCTCAGTCCATTCGCCAGTTTGGTTTTAAAGGAATTTGGATGGGAATAAAGCGTATTGCTCGCTGTAATCCATTTAGCACATCACTATGAATATTATATCTTTACTATATACGGAAGGCCTTTTTAGACCCCTATTCAACTTACTTATTGGAATCACAAACATTCTGCCTGGGCACGCCGTGGGGTGGGCAATTATTTTTGTAACTATTATAGTGCGCCTCATTCTCCTTCCATCCTTTTTGCACCAAGCTCGGGCGATGCAAAAAAATCAAGAAAAAATGAAAAGTATCCAAGTCCAGCTCGAAGAGGCAAAGAAAAAACACAAAGACGACAAAGCGAAGCATGCTGAAGAAACGATGCGTATTTATAAAGAGGCTGGGGTAAATCCGGCGACGGGGTGTCTCCCCCTCATTATTCAGCTCCCTATTCTTATTGCGTTGTACAGAGTATTTTTCACAGGGCTCGCTCCAAGCACCTACCATTATTTGTACAGTTTTGTTGCACACCCTACGGCCTTAAGCTTTGTATTTTTTGGCCTGAATTTAAACACACCCAGCTTACTATTAGGCTGTATTGCAGGAGGACTACAGTTTATTCAAATGAAGTTCCTAGCGCCCCAGCAACAATCGCAGCCGGGGGCAAGCGAGGAAACTGCGGCAATGATGGCTTCGATGCAAAAAAATATGATGTATATTTTCCCGGCAATGACCATTTTCATAGCCCTTCGTCTCCCTGCTGCGCTCGCGTTATATTGGGCGGTATCAACACTATTTGGGATTACTCAGCAGATTATTGTTCGCCGTTCGCTTCATTTAACAAGCAATCTTCCAAACATTTGATATTTTTGCCGTTTTTGCATATGGTGCTTACATATGCAACGTCTCCAAGAATCACCAGTTCAGATCGATACGTCAGTAGCAGTGCTTATTGCAGAGCATGTAAGAAGATTATTGAGCGGAATGGGGTTTGATGGCGCCCGGGTAGTATGCGACTCTTCTGAAGATAGCGTGCTTCGTATATCCATACGTATTGAAGACGATGGAAGCATTCTGATCGGTGCGCAAGGGGCTCATTTATACGCCCTGCAGCACATTATCAGATGCATCTTACGGAAAAGTTTACAAACGGACATGTACATCCTTGTCGATGTAAATGGATATCGAGCAAGAAGAGAAAGAGGGCTCGCAGGGCTTGCCGAAGAAACTGCTCGCAAGGCGCAGCGTACTGGGCAAGCAGTGGTGCTTGATCCTATGAATGCAGTAGATAGAAGAACCATTCATACAGCACTCGCTTCCCATAAAGAAGTACAAACAGAAAGCTTAGGAGAGGGGCCGGCGCGCAGGGTTATTGTGCGCCCCGTCTTCCTCTAAATGTCCCAATCAGTTTTATTTAATTCCGGAATTGCGCTTAGTGGCCGTATTGCCACATTAGCGCTTGGCATACTGGCGACCGCTCTTATTACGCGAATATTAGGCGCAGCGCAATTTGGACAATATTCATTTGTCGCAACGATCGCCACCTTCTTGCAATTAACTGCTGATTTTGGATTATATCTTACTGCGAGTAGAGAGCTTGGCTATGGGGATGGTCACGATATACAGTTCGGCCACATTTTGTCTTTGCGAGGTATTTTTTTGTTGATTATATACAGCCTGGGTGCACTGGTATTTTTTTTATTACCCACTTTACATCCCCTTGCTCTACTATTTGTCATATTAGCAGTGGGCTTCGCTGTGCAATCAATGAGTCAGCTATTCATGAGCATTTTTCAGGCATATGGCGTTGTGTGGAGAGCTACTATAAGCGATATAACAGGGCGCATGGTACAGGTTGCGCTGTTATGGGCCTTCTATGCGCATACGATGGTAGTATCACAGCGTATTCTTGAGGTAGCAGCTGCCTTTTCTGGAGGACTATTCATTGCATGGTGTATCCATATAGTGCTTATTCCGCGCAAAAAGCTTCTTGTCCCAGCCATTTCCTTTTCTATCTGGAGAAAAATCATAAAAATATCGATGCCGATTGGTGCTCTTCTCGTATTAAATACTATTTATT
>DATIIA010000022.1:0-2126 GCA_035480115.1 Candidatus Anderseniibacteriota bacterium
CATCTACATGCTCTGCTGTAATGTGAATAGTAGTATCCGCACGATTGCTCTGTACCCCCAGAGAAGAAAAAATTTCTTGCATTCTATCGATATCGGAAATTGCCGGCATATTATGCAATACCACTTCTTCTTTAGTAAGCAGACAAGCGGCAAGAAGCGGCAAGGATGCATTTTTTGACCCATACACATTTATTGTTCCGGAAAGCTTGGCAGGACCTTTAATCTTTACAATCATAGGTAGAGGATACATACTATGGAGCAAAGTTTCAATATACTTTATTGACCATGCATCTGCCTTTTCGACGCTCACTTTTGATTGTTGCCTACATTGCCTTTATTGCAATTGCGCCTCTTATTATTCTATACGCTGTTGGATATCGGCCTATTACTACAACAACTCCTCAGCCTGTAGGCGTGCTAATCGTTAATAGCTTTCCAAGGAAAGCTACGGTTTCCGTAAATGGCACAACCTATGGATCAACCCCGCGATCTATTCCAGATTTAATTCCGGGTATTGCAGATGTTCAAGTAATAAAAGATGGATACCAGTCATGGACTAAAAAACTGGAGATCCGGCCGATTCAAGCAACTGATGCACGAGCAATAAAGTTGCTACCAACACACCCTGACCAAGATATCATAAGCGCAGATGCAGCAACATTTTCAATTTCCCCTGATACATCCACAATAGCCATCGCAACTTCAAGCAATGAAGTATTTATTACGGATTCAAACGGAAAATTCAAAACGAATAGCATATCATTTACATCAACTATAGAATCTTTACTTTGGTCTCCAGATTCAACATATATTATCGCAACCACGGCCCGTTCAGAACATTCGATTCTCCATTTTTCAAACCAGTCACTTGAAAAAATTCCTAACTCGCTTCCATCCGATCTTCAACAAATGAACTGGGATACATCGCATATGCATACACTTTTAGGAATCACAAATAAACATGAACTATTTCAGTATGATGTTACGCAACAAACATCTATAATACTAAATTCATCTATCAATAACTACGTAGAAGCTAATTCGCAGCTTATTATTCAAAAAACTGATAACACTGTATCTAAATCCGATTCAACTATTGATGTAAAAAAGCGCATTTTATCGTTTATCTCTTCATCGTCGGGAGACCTTGCGATGATATTAGACTCAGGAGAATTACAAGTATTGCAGAAAGATAATACTATTCTGCCTATTGCGGATCACGCCCTTTCAGCCTCATGGTCACCAGACGGAGCAATGCTAGTAATACAGACATCTGATAATGAAATAGATATATACAATGTTAATAATAACCAAATTCGAACGATTCCTTTTCATGAACTGCATTTACTCACGCGACTTTCTAAGCCCATACAATCACCCCAATGGTTTCCCGATAATGCCCACATTCTATACGAATCTGATGGAAATATTATCTGCTCTGAAATTGACCTTCGAGACCATGCTGTTACCAATACAATAAATCCAGCACCAGAACTTGACTCTGAGATCGTATCAATTTCAAAAGATGGAACATACATAATATATATAAATAAAACATCATCCAGCATGAACCTTGTTAGAACCTGGCTGGTAACAAAAGAAGACAGATAAAAAAAGAAGCTGAGCCGACGATATTTCGTCAAACTCAGCTATTTGGATTATTCCAACTTCTTTTGTTTAGCCTGAAGGCGGTTAAGGCGTTGCATCGCTGCCTTTTTCGGTTTCAGCTTTGGCTGCCATTGCTTGCCAAATTTCCATCCGATGAATAGGAATTTCAGCGGGAGCTTCAATGCCCAACTTTACAAGAGGACCCCGAATTTCGAGAACCTTGATCGTAATTGAACCATCAATTATTATGCTCTCGTTTCTCTTCCGCGTCAGCACTAACATGAAAGCCTCCTTGCCAGGAAACAAAAAGAACAACCTCGAAACACTTTGATCTTTATAGCAGCCTATAAGTAAAATGTCAAGTTTTTACCAATAATGAGCTTTGTTTTCTTTATAATATGCAACCATGCGGGCAATACCTTCTTTAAGCTCTGTTGAAGGCTTCCAATTCGTAATTTGTTCAATTTTTGACGTATCAGCAATATAATTCCCTGTCTCATTCTTTTCATAGTTTTCAG
>DATIIA010000023.1:0-1860 GCA_035480115.1 Candidatus Anderseniibacteriota bacterium
CGGGGTTGTGGGTCTTTAATATGATTACGACTGGTATCGTGGTTATCATCTGCTTCGTTGGGATTCGTTTGACGCAAAAGCGAGGAAAAAATCCCGATACTTTCATCGATGTGCGAACAAAAACAGAATGGAAGTTAATTCCTATCGCTGATTGCGAAGAACCAATCCCCGCCTTTGCGCTTCAGACGGCGATTGATCTCAAGAAGCAATTCGGAGACAAGGTCACCTTCTTCATCGAAAAGGCTGAAGTTACGCGAGAAGAGCGAGTGATTGAAAGATTGGATCCTTTTCTCGTTGTGTCGCTTCCCGATGAGTCGCAGTACTATCTGGAAGTTTGGAATGAACCAGGCTTCCGCGGCAAGAGAATGGTGTAATTTTGGTGCAAGAAAGCCCGTGTGGAGAGATTTCTCTCCCGTGGGCTGATTTTTTATGCCAGAATTATAACGTATTTATTCTTTCGAGAGCTTTTAGTTTTTCCTGAATTTTTTCTTCTTGGCCTCGGCGAGCAAAATCATATTCTCCCATATTCACTCGCATATGTTCTGCAATTAAAGGATATACTTGTGCGAATAATCTGAATTTTTCTTGTTCAATATGGCGATAATCCGGATGGCCTTCTGGGATAGTTCGCAGTTCCATTTCCCAAAAACATTCTCGAACGTTTGTCCATTGCATGAACCGTACTTTATATGCCATGGGCACAGCGTATTGTGCGAGTACCGAATCATGTTGTGCAATTTTTCGGTACACTGCTGCTGCTTTGTGAAGCGCGTCGCGGTATGGCATGTCTAAGCCCGCGTCTATTAGTTCTTGAGGAGTATCGTGCCCATGTTCAACAGTGAATAATTGTCTCTGTTGTGAAAGCATTCGATGGCGGTGTAAATCCCGCCAAGCTCCTATATTTATAACAATGTCATACCGTAAGTACGTGTTTTCAAAGGCGCGCCCTACTTTTTGCCATCGTTGCGTTCTATTGCCTAGATACGCTGCAAGAATTGCTCGTTTTTCGTCTTCATGCATTGCTTTTACGGATGCAAGCGTATCCTCCCATGATCCAAGATTAGAGTCTGCATTATATAAAATTCCTGCTAGAATTTTTGCTTCGCCATCTACGTCATACTCAACCAGAGAAACCGCATTTTTTTGCGTTACATGTTTTTTAAGAGAGTCTGATACAAAAGGGGATACTCGGGCAGTCTTTTGAGATAAATAATCTTGGTACGATTCTACTTTATCTTTGCTTTGCTCGTCTTTCACGCGTCGCAAAAACGATGGGGCAACTTTATATAATTCCTGATATGTTTGTTCTGCTGCCCACCGAACTTCTCCCAGGCTATGTCGAGCCGATCTGCTCACGAGATACTCAAACGCTTGGCCATTGCCGAAAAATGCTACTTGAGAAAGCGTTGCAACGGGGAGAAGCCCACGAACGGTATCGAATGCTTTTTTCTCTATGACGCTTTTTGTTTCGTTCGGAAATTGTTCTGCAAGATACGAAGATAGTTTTGGAATTAAAACAGTATATGTTTCGAACAATGTATCCATCGCTTCTTTGTATTCTTTTTCTAGTCCTATTTGAGCAAGTGTTGGGTCGGTATAGTAGCGATAGGAATCATGTATTTTTTGAGAATAATCTACGTATCGTGTTGATTTTTCGATAGGTGCTAATCCTATTCGCTGATCCTCGAATTGTTTGATTGCAAGTTGGGATAAACTGGAAAATACAACATGCACTCCTGCCATTTGGGCAATAGAATCGTCTCCATATTGGGCAAGCCATTTTGCATAAAATGAACGAGCTTTTGGGTTTGAAAAAATTTCTTCCGTCGGATGGCTATGCAAGAATTCGATAAATTCTTC
>DATIIA010000024.1:0-6347 GCA_035480115.1 Candidatus Anderseniibacteriota bacterium
AACTCTATTCCATATTAGAAGCTGCACCAACTGGCGACAGGAATACATTTTCATGTCCGACCGGGCTTCATACCACATATGATTATGGTATTTCGTCAATATTGCGCGAAGGAGCAACTGGGACAACAATAGAAAATTCACCTCTATGATCATCATCGATCGTATTCGAGCATGGTGGAACACCATCTATAGTCACATGTCTAGCAAAGAACGTGGATTGTTCTTGTTTTTTGGAACTATATTGTTTATTGCTATTCTTTTAGGAATTACTGGCTATATTCAACGTCATAGCTCTTTTGTCCCGCAAGAAGGAGGGACATATACCGAAGCCGTTGTTGGCCAACCTCGATATATTAATCCGATTCTTGCAAGCTCAAGCGATATCGATAGCGATATTTCCCGCCTGGTGTATTCATCATTATTTACCCTCGATTCAAAATTAAATCTGCAAAACGACTTAGCAGAAAGCTACGAACTATCACAAGATAAGAAAACATATACAGTTCATATCAAACACAATGTTGTATGGAGCGACGGAAAGCCACTCACCGCTGACGATGTACTGTTCACTATCAAGAGTATTCAATCAAGCCAATATGCATCTCCCTTAGCATCGTCATTCCAAGGAGTGCAAGTCCAAAAAATAGATGACTATACTGTTTCCTTTACATTACAGCAAACAACATATGCACCGTTTCTTTCTAATTTAACGGTTGGTATTGCTCCTAAGCACGTATGGGAAAATATTGCTCCTAAAAATATGGGACTTGCAGACCAAGAATTAAAACCGGTAGGATCTGGCCCATATAAATTCCAAGAATTAGTTACAAAGAAGAAAACAGGCGAAGCAACTTCTATTAAACTCGTACGAAACAATTCGTATTATGGAGATCGGCCGTTTATTTCGACAATCCAATTCACATTCTTTAACTCCCATGAAGATGCAGTTGCGGCACTTACATCAGGAAAGGTAAATGGAATCGGATATTTGCCTGTGTCGCTTCTTACTACGATTCAACATCATCCAACGCTTCAAATTCACAAATTATTACTTCCGCAATATTTTGCCCTATTCTTTAATGCATCAAAAAATGCAGCGTTAGGAGATGCTGGTGTTCGAGCTGCGCTTGCATTAGCTACTGACCGCACCGCAATTATCCAAGATGCTCTTCAAGGACAAGCAGA
The DNA here is from genome assembly GCA_035480115.1 of Candidatus Anderseniibacteriota bacterium. Lineage (GTDB taxonomy): Bacteria > Patescibacteriota > Andersenbacteria > UBA10190 > UBA10190 > HO2-45-11b. The sequence goes on from DATIIA010000024.1 coordinate 1,186, forward strand.
GTTTATGGGAACACCTATTCCATCGGGTATGTTTGATTTTTCAGATATAAAAAATCCTGTCTTCGATATTCAAAAAGCACAACAGAATTTGGATGATGCGGGTTGGAAGTTAAATACACAAGACGGTACCCGCTCAAAAGATGGCAAGCAATTACATGTAACCATTACAACAACTGACTGGCCAGAATATGTAAAGACAGCCCAAATTATCCAACAGCAATGGAAACAAATCGGCGTTCAAGTGGATATCACGAACGTAGGAACCAATACGATTCAGCAAACTGTCGTGGGTCCTCGAGATTATGAAATTTTATTATATGGAGAAAATCTTGCAGCCGATCCAGATCCGTACTCGTTCTGGCATTCGTCTCAAGTGAAAAGCCCTGGATTAAATTTATCGCTTCTATCGGACAAGCAAACGGACCAATTCCTTGAACAAGCACGGAAAGCAACCGATACAAATCAGCGGCAAGATGCTCTCCATGGATTCACAGAACGATTCCTTGATATTAATCCGGCTATTATTTTGTATCGCCCGTATTACTTATTCGTTGAGAAAAGCAACGTCCAAGGCATGGGAATAGATCACGGAGCTCTTCCTTCTGATCGATTTAACGATATTGAACACTGGTACGTCCAAACAAAGCGAGTGTGGAATAAATAGTTTCTCCCCCTTACCAAGGGGGAGCTAGAGGGGGTCTCGTCGAGTTTTCACCTCACCCTAACCCTCTCCTTAGCAAGGAGAGGGGATGACGTCATCACTATTTAGATTTACTATTTCAATATCACTCTTAACAGCTCATTTCTATTATGCATGAAGAAATGCGAGAAATTATTTTGCATCAAGGCGATCAAATCCGTCATTCCATAGATACCAATAAAGATGTTCGTGTAGATAATTCATTCGATTCTATTCTCCTCGCGGGCATGGGTGGAAGTGGCCATCCAGGAGACCTTCTTAATGCACTCAACCTTACAACCGTTCCCTTAACCGTTCATCGTAGTTACGATTTGCCCCACATATTCGGAAAATCGCCATTAACTATTGTCAGTTCCTATTCCGGAAATACCGAAGAAGCGCTATCAGCATACGAAGAAGCAAAGAAGAAAAATAATCCCATGCTGGTAAATACTTCTGGCGGCAAATTATTAGATTGGGCAAAGCAGGACAATATTCCGATAACATTCATAGATTACGCCGGTATGCAGCCTCGCCACACTCTGTTTGCAAGTTTTACCGGACTTGCATGCGCGCTTGCAAACAGCGGGTTAGCGCGCGACATTTCATCGGATCTTCTTAAAACCGCAGGCCTTATCGATGGCATCGTGACAGAAACTGAAGCTCCCGCAAAAGAATTAGCAGACAAACTCGCTACAAAAACACCTATATTTTACGCCTCAGATAAATTGGCATTCGGCGCGAAGAATACAAAAATCCAAACGAACGAAAATAGTAAGACAGCAGCTTTCTGGAACGAGTTCCCCGAAATGAACCATAACGAAATGGTAGGTATGACGAATCCTCAAGCGGATTTCCATGCAGTATTTTTTGCGTCAAATACTGATCACAAGCAAGTAAAGCTTCGCATGCAAGTAACAAAAGACATGTATGAAGCATGGGGCGTACCAGTTACAAAAGTACCCGTGCTCGGCGCAAATCAACTTGAACAATTATCGTACATAGTTGTATTTGGACTGTGGCTCACCTATCACCTGGCAATTAATTACAACGTCGATCCAATTCCCGTGCAAGGCGTTGAGGATTTTAAAAAGACATTAGCAGAATTAAGCAAACCATCCTAAAATAAAGAAATGAATCTTGCAAGAAAGCTGTGGAACAAGAGAACCTTCTTTTCAATATTGTTATTTCTTTTTGTTCCCATAATTGCACTATCGTTAGATATTATCTTTTTACACGATATAGATGTAAATAGTATTTTGGGTTGGACGTATGGGGCAATTTTTCTATTTATAGCAGGACTTTCTCCTATTACATTATTAATATCCATCCCAACTCTTTTATTTCCATATGCACTCATCGGATTATTGATATCAACCAAATTCCAAAAAATTGGTTTAAGAAAGTACATAATAATCTTAATATGCGTATTCTTTATAACCATCTTAGTTGCAGCCATTATTCCAACAGCAATAAAAGTAAAGGAATACAATGATAAGTATTTCATCGGCTACAGCCAACAAGACTGTGATAAGCTGCCAGAGCCAAAACAAAATGAGTGCAGCTTAGCAGTTCTACGACATCGCCTGGACTCATATGACCCAAGCCTAACCCCTTCAATATGCAACACTATCCCTGCCGGTGTTTATCCTGAGTATTTTGACAAAAATAATGAACATGCTAGAAGTGAGTGTTGGCATATCTTATCGGTAATACATAGTAGAGATAAGACTAGCGATGTTAGTTTCTGTAACCAAGCGCCACACGATAATCTATACGAAGAAGAAGATTTTACGAAACATGCATGTATAGAAACTTTTGCTGAGAAGAAAAAGGATATTTCACTGTGCAATCTGCTTCCCAACGAAGATCCAAAAAATTGGACCTCTAAAGAATTCTGTATTCGAGCAGTAACTGACCCTGTTTCCGTTTACGGATTCCCAAGTAAAAGTAGGTGATATCTTAAGTCGAAGTGGCGGAATTGGTATACGCGTACGCTTCAGGAGCGTATGGCTTCACAGCCTTGAGGGTTCAAGTCCCTCCTTCGACACCGCTTTAATCCGTGATATATTTACGTTATGGAAAATCAGGTTAATGAAGCAACCCCTCTGACAAGCAATACCTCAAAATATATGTGGCCTGTTGTAATAATTGTAATTGTAGTGGCTATAGCAGCAGGTCTAGCTACCTACACTTACGAACACTCCATAATGATAAAATCTCAAATTGCTTTAGAAGATCAGATTACTAATTTACAAGCACAAGTTGCAAGCTTGCAGCAAAGCCAACCTCCTAATCCTTCACCGACATATGCTCCCCCTTCAGTTCAAGCTTTACCATCAGACCTCGCTGCTTTTTACGCTGACTTTTTTCAGAAGGCTGGTGAAGTAGATTCACAAGTAATTCCAGGAGGAAGTGAATACGCTGATATAACAGGAGATAACACTCCAGAAACTATTTTTATTACTATTGGAACTGATTGTGGGAGTTGTGAAGCTAATTTTTTGCATGTCTTCCAAGCGAAAAAAGAAATCTTTACCACCACCCTGGATTCTCCGACACAGCTCAGTATAATTCCAGGAAAAGGGTTCACAGTCACCGAGCCTGTAAGAAGGGACGGCGAACCATTATCTAATGCACAAAGTTGGACTGATAAAATATACACTTGGAATGGCACGACATTTGTAGCATCAAAATAAAAAGCACCGAGCAACGCCTCGTTCCTTCTTCGACACACGAATAAAAGAAAAACCGCTCCAATATTCATGAAGCGGTTCGATGCGTTCATTGTAATAATTTTATTCGTTGAATTACTTCCTTCTGTTCCTCCAGTTTTTTCTCAAGAAGACCAAGACGATTCACTAAGATGCCATGATTAACGGACAGTAATGCTCCAATTATTACACAAAGGCGTAGTAACAGATTAATCTTCCCTTCAGTTGAAAGTTTGTCTTTAAAGGCAAAACTCACAACTGAGAAGAGAAAAAACACAGTAACGACTGTGCTAAGCAATAAACCCAAACCCAGACCAAGTTCTAGTATCATCACAAGCTCCCTTTGCAAAAGAACGAAGTTTGAGGCTATAAAATGAAGAAAATTCCTCATTTTCAGCAACTTACCATTATATGCGCTTCCGTCTTTCCGTCAATTTGACACCATCTCTTCTTTCTGCTACACTTCTCAGTAATCAGTATATTCTAGCGTCGTTGAGCCGTATTTCGGAACCGAATCCACTTTCAGGATCAGAATTATTCTCAAAACCGTTAGACGTGTATTCTCTGCTTTTTCGCAGAATCCGTCATCGTAGTTTTACTATTTAACCATAAGTTACAAATCAATATATATATATGACACAGATTCCGACGCCGCCCCCTGTGCGGCCAAGATCCACCTTCGTTCCTAACGGAGCTTCGGCGGAAAAGCAGCCTAATCCTGCACCAAAACCTATTATTAAGAAAGCAGCGCCACGCAGGCAAATCATTAGCCAATCGCGAAGACCAAACATGGGTACTTCGAAACGGCCGCACCAAGGCAATGGCGGGTCCCGAAGACCAAGAACTGCCCGGCCTCATCGAGGACGAGAAAAAAGTTCTGGTATTCCATTTGGACCATCCAGGCTCCAAGAACCAATGCTTATAAAACAACCTCCAAGAAATCCGGATGGAATGTATTTAATTCCATTAGGAGGATTAGAAGAAATCGGAAGAAACTCTGCGGCAGTTGAATATAAGGGAGATATCGTCATTATCGACTTGGGATTAATGTTTCCGAACGAAAATATGTACGGAATTGATTATATTATTCCGGACATTTCTCCTCTTGCAGGAAAAGAAAAAAATATCAAAGGCGTTATCGTAACGCACGCCCATTACGACCATTTTGGCGGCGTACCTCATTTGCTTCCAAAGCTTGGCAATCCGCCAATCTTCGGATCTGAATTTACGATGCGACTTGTTGAAAAACGACAGGCAGACTTCCCTATGTACGCAAAGCCGAAAGTAAATATCGTAAAACGAAAAGAAGTATTTCGGCTTGGAAAATTTGAAATTGAAACATTCCACGTAAACCATTCTGTTCCGAATGCATTCGGAGTTGTGGTTCGCACTCCTGCGGGATCAATCGCATTCACCGGTGACTTTAAATTCGATACAAATCCAGTAAATGATTTACCAGCAGATGAAGAGCATTTACAAGAAATAGGAACAAAAGGAATTACGGTTTTGTATACCGACTCTACGGGAGCAGAACGAGAAGGCCACTCCCTTTCAGAAAAAGCAGTTGAAACAAACTTGGAAAAGATTTTCTCTGAACATCCAAGCCAGAGAATTATTACGGCCACATTCTCTTCCATGATCGATCGCTTGCAGCAAATGGTTTCTATTGCGGAAAAGCATGGCCGAAAAGTTGCAGTCGATGGATATTCCATGAAGACCAACGTTGCAATCGCAAAAGAAATTGGATTCATGGACTTTAAACCAGGAAC